>JBEKGK010000021.1:0-35040 GCA_050012835.1 Solirubrobacteraceae bacterium
GTTCGTCCAATACAGCTGCACTAACACGCCTTCACCGAACAGTGGAGTGGAGCTTTTGGCAGCCAGTTCGGTTGGGAACGTGTTTGTTAAGGATTTGAGCGTTACGGGCACACCTTCTGTGGGTAACGCTAACAGTGTGGGTAATGGCGCGGCCGCGGACGCGGACGACGCCGTGGCGAGAGCCGCCACAAACATCGCGAACGCAGCCAAAGAGAAAAACCTGAGTCCTCGCATCATCATCACTCCCCTGATCGTTTATTAGAATTAGACACATAACGCAGAGGACTCTCGACCTCCCTCAAGCCAGGCCAAGCAGCCAACCCAACCTCCAGACACAATCTCCCACCAACAAAAGCCCTCCACCACTGGCAGTGTGCTACCGGACGCACCCCGAGTCAAGCACCACGACGATCATGCGGCCGTCACGCGCAGGCGACAGGATCCAACACCCATTGGTAAAGCACGCGAAGCGAGGTCGCGTCAACACTTGGCTACGCTCGCGCTGTGGCACGGTGTCTCTCACTCGCAGTCGCTGGGTGTCGAGGGCAGGGTGGTGGGATCTCTACCGCCGAGGACGCGACACCTGACCGGACTCTCCCGTGCGCACGCGACCTTGTCGCCGAGACCTCGAGGCCCACGTTGGCGACTCGGGGTGCGAGAATTGCTCTCTTGTCTCGCATATGTAAGATCATCTCCGGCGCACAACATTGCGCCTCGCGGCGTATGAGCCTGTTGAGAGAGTGCGTCGGCCGATCGGCGGTGGCGCGAGCCGCGACGATCGGGGCCTCTGTGGGCGAGCGTCTTTGCGGCCGTCGATGAGCACTGATATCACCGTCGTCATAACCTGCTTCAACTACGGCGCCTTCCTGGCCGAGAGCGTTGACAGCGTGCTCGCGCAGGAAGGTGGTATGCCGCGGGTGATAGTCATCGACGACGGATCCACCGACGCACATACGCTTGCTGAGCTCGAACGACTCCCGCCACAGGTCGAGCTCGTGCGGCAGACGAACGCGGGAGTGGCCGAGGCTCGCAATGCAGGCCTCCGGCGAGCGCAAACCCCCTATGCCCTGGCCCTGGACGCCGACGACCGACTCGCGCCCGGCGCACTGCGGCTGCTGCGTGACTCACTCGAGGCTGAGCCAGCGCTCGGCTTCAGCTACGGGATCATGCGCTTCTTCGGAGCGTGGGAGGGCGTCGTGAAGATGCCGCCCTACGACCCCTACCGTTTGCTCTATCGCCACAACATCGGCTCCGCTGCGCTCATCCGGCGCGAGCTGTTCGAGGACGTCGGTGGCTATGACCCCGCGTTCACCGGCTACGAGGATTGGGAGTTCTGGCTGCAAGCGCTCGAGCGTGGCTGGCGCGGACGGCGGGTGGAGGCCGTGACGCTGCTCTACAGACGCCACCACGCGACTCGCCACCTGCAGGCCCGGCCGCGCTACCGGGCGACCTTCAGGCAGATGCGCCGCAAGCATCCGGCGCTCTACGGACGGGCGGGGCGGCGGCGACTTCGACGGGAGTCCGATCTCGGCGGTGCTGGGCGCCTCGTCTACCGCTGGTGGTGGGGCTGTCGACCGCTGCCCGCGCGCGTCGAGTTGGCCCTGCAGTCAGTCCTTTGGTCGCCGGCCGAGAAGTAGCTTGGAGGCGGCCTCGCCTCAGTCGGGTGACGCCCGCGCGAATTCTGGCTCATGCGCATCCGCTTTCGGAGTGTCGTGGTCGGCGGCCATTCGCTCCTGCTGGCGCAGGCGCTCGTCGAGCAGTGCCTGACGCTGGGCGAGCGTCTCGCTCTGGTCACTGAGACGCGACACCACAGAGGAGAAGTGAAGCAGCAGCAGCAGGATGCAGCCGATCGCTATGAAGAACAGCGCGTTGGGCGGGTAGATCACACCGATTGCGTGGCTGATCTTCGCAAGCGCGCCGCTCCATATCGCCAGCGCGAGCAGCACGCCGGCTGACAGCAGCCACAGCAGCGCGTAGCGCTCTGTCAGTTGGCGGCGACGAACCATCTCGAGCACCGTGAGCAGGAGCGCTGCCGCACCGATGATCGTCACCAGTTGGATCCGTGCCAGCATCCCAGGCTAGATTGCGTGCCCGGCGCTCACTGCTGCGAGATCGCCGTTATCGACAGCTGCGCCGGTTCGGGGGCGCGCGAGCCCCATGAACAGAGCCAGCAGCACCTTCACCATGTAGTAGGCGGACTTGCCAGTGCCGATGGAGGAGACGCCGCCACCGCGTGTGTACATCCTCACCGGGATCTCACGCATGCGCAGGCGGTGGCGGTGGAGGAGCAGCACAGCCTCGACCTCGGGATAGTCGTGCGGGTAGTTGCCCGCGAACAGCTCGATCGCGCGGCGGTTGTACAGGCGAAACCCGGAGGTTGGGTCGCTGACCCGCATTCCCACAATTCTCGAGAGCAGGAAGGAAAAGATGTGGATGCCGGTTCGACGGCTGATCGGTGCCGGGTAGTGGTGGTCGTCCGTCAGGAAACGGGAGCCACACACCATGTCGACGGCGTCCTCTTCCATCGCCGCGATCAGTCGCTCCAGTTCGACCGAATCGTGCTGTCCGTCTCCGTCCACCTGCGCGAGGAAGTCATAGCCATGCTCGCGTGCGTAGACGAAGCCGGTCTGTACCGCGCCCCCGATGCCGACGTTGAACGGGAGCTTGAGGACCCTGGCCCCGGCCCTCGAGGCGAGCACGTCCGTGCCATCGGTCGAACCATCGTCGACCACCAGCGTGTCGAACCTGGGGGCGTACTCGCGAAGCGCCTCGACGACGCCCACGATCGTCTCCGACTCGTTGTATGCGGGAACGACCGCCAGATATAACGATCCTTCACTCATCATGTCCACCGGGATCACAGCCGTCGTCGTGTCGTACGCAGACCCAGCCGCGGCGATCGACGCGGTGGGGAGCCTGCTCGCACAGTCGCTGGCGCCGGTCGAGGTGCTGGTGGTGGACAACGATCCGGCGCGCGCGACGGCGCGCGCGCTGGCTGCCGGCCCGATCGCGCCGAACGTGCGGAGCGTTTGTCCCGGCGCCAACCTCGGATACACCGGCGCCGCCAATCTCGCGGCTCGCGGAGCGCGCGGGGAGTGGTTGTTCTTCCTCAATCCGGACGCGCTGGCTGCGAGCGACTGCCTGGAGCTGCTGCTGGAGGCCGTGGACGGCCCGGATGTCGCCGTCGTCGGCGCTCAGGTGCTGCTCCCGGACGGTCGGGTCAACGCGGGCGAGAACCCCGTCAACATCGCCGGCATCTCCTGGTCGGGCGGCTACGGCCAGCCTCGCGAGCGCGGACCCGCTCGCGACACCGCGGCGGTGTCGGGTGCGGCGCTGCTTGTCAGGCGCGACGCGTTCCTGGGCATCGGCGGGCTGTGCCCGTTCTTCTTCATGTACGTCGACGACACCGACCTGGCCTGGCGCATGCGGCTGAGCGGCAGGCGGGTGCGCTACTGCCCGGAAGCGGTCGTGGTGCACGAGTACGAGTTCGAGAAGGGCGCTCACAAGTGGTTTTATCTTGAGCGAAATCGGGAGTGGGCGCTAGCGAGCAACCTGCAGCTGCGCACGCTCGTGCTGCTTGCTCCCGTGCTGCTGGCCACCGAGGCGGTCGTCACGGCACGCGCGATTTCCCAGGGCTGGCTTGAGGAAAAGGCGCGCGCGTGGCTGTCGCTGCTCGGCAAAGCGCCCCAGCTGATCCGCTGGCGCCGCAGCGTTCAGGCGACCCGCAGCGTCTCCGACTACCGGGTGCTGGGCCTGTTCTCGGCGGGAATCGAGACGGAGCTGGTCGCCGGCCTGCCGCGCTGGGTCAACCCCCTGCTGGAGCGCTACCGGAGACTGGTGCTCCTGCTGCTGCGGCGGCTGGGGGGTTGACCCGCGGCCTGCTATTCGACCTCGGCGACCGAGCGCGGTCCGTGACCGACGTACTTCGCCGTGGGCCGGATCAGCTTGGCCTCGCGCTTCTGCTCGAGGATGTGCGCCGACCAGCCGGCGACGCGCGCACAGGTGAACATCGGCGTGAACAGGTCCGGTGGGACTTCGGCGAGGTCGAGGACCACAGCCGACCAGAACTCGACGTTGGTCGCGAGCACGCGGTCGGGCCTGCGCGCGTGCAGCTCCGCGAGCGCGGCCTTCTCGAGCGCCTCGGCGGCCTCGAAGCGGGGCGAGCCCAGCTCGCTGCAGGTCCTGCGCAGCACCCGTGCGCGCGGGTCTTCCGCTCGGTAGATGCGGTGGCCGAAGCCCATCAGCCGATCGCCGCGGTCGAGCGCATCTGAGACCCACTTCTCGGCGTTGCCGCTCTGTTCGACTTCGTCGAGCATCTTCAGCACGCGCGAGGGTGCGCCGCCGTGCAGCGGGCCGGAGAGTGCGCCGACCGCTGCCGAGAGCGCCGCGGCGACGTCGGCGCCGGTCGAGGCGACCACCCGGGCCGTGAACGTGGAGGCATTCATGCCGTGCTCGGCCGCGGAGACCCAGTAGGCGTCGATCGCCTTGACGTGGTCGGGATTGGCCTCGCCGCGCCAGCGGATCATGAAGCGCTCGGGGATCGTGCGCCCCTCGTCGATCTCCGACTGGGGCACGGGAGGCTGGCCCGCTTCGCGCGCGGACTGGGCGACAAACGACAGGGCCATCACCGAGGCGCGGGCGAGATTGTCGCGAGCCTCCTCGTCGGTGATGTCGATCAGCTGCCCGAAGCCCCACTCGGGAGCGAGCATCGCCAGCGCCGACTGCACGTCCACGCGATGGTCGCCCGAGCGCACGGTCAGCGCGTGCGGTTCAGCGGGGGGCAGGCCCGGTTTGAAGCGGCCGTCGACCAGCAGGCCCCATACCTGCTCGTAGGGGACGGCGCCGACAAGGCTCTCGATGTCGACGCCGCGGTAGCGCAGCGCGCCACCCTCTTTGTCGGGCTCGGCGATCTCTGTCGCGAAGGCGACGACTCCTTCGAGGCCCGACTGGACCTCAGGTGCTGTCTGAACCGCGCTCATGGCACTCGCTTTCTGGGCTTGATGCTTGACGGGGTGGCTGCCTTGTGAGCAGGCGCACATCTTCGCAGGACTGCCCGCGCGAGTAGGCTGCAACGGCGCGAGCACGCGAGCACGCTGCAAATCACGCCGATGCCCGACGAGGAGCCATGTCCGACAACGACCTGATGTTCAGGCCCGCGCTCGAGCTCGCGGGCATGGTGCGCGCGGGCGAGATCTCCGCGCGCGAGCTCGTGCAGGTCTCCCTGGAGCGGATCGAGCAGCTCAACCCCGCCCTGAACGCGTTCGTGCAGGTCGACGCCGAGCGGGCGCTGGCCACAGCCGATGCGGTGCGTCCTGGCGACGAGCGCCCGTTCGCGGGGGTGCCGGTCGCGATCAAGAACAACCGACCGGCGCAGGGGCTGCGCCTGACGTACGGCTGCGCGCTGATGGCCGAGAACGAGTGCGACTACGACCACAACGTCACGCGGCGCCTGAAGGACGCGGGCTTCGTGGTCGTGGGCACGACGACGCTGCCCGAGTACGGCATCCTGCCGACGAGCGAGGCGCGCATCTTCGGCCCGACCCGCAACCCCTGGGACCTCGGGCGCACCCCCGGCGGCTCCTCCGGCGGGGCGGCGGCGGCCGTGGCCAGCGGCATGCTGCCGGTCGCCCACGGCAACGACGGCGGCGGCTCGATCCGCATTCCCGCCGCGTGCTGCGGGCTCGTCGGACTCAAGGCGAGCCGCGGGCGGATCTCCGTGGCACCCGAACTGGGGGACTCCTCGCTTGGAATCGACGGCATGCTCACGCGCACCGTCGCGGACACGGCCGCGATCCTCGACGTGCTCGCGGGCTATGAGTCGGGCGACGCCACCTGGGCCCCCGCGCCATCAGAGCCATTCGCCCGACTCGCGGAGCGCGACCCCGGCCGGCTGCGGATCGCCGCCACGACGCTGCCTCCCGTCGCGGACGCGGCGCTCGACCCGATGTGCACGCGGGCCGTCGCCAATGCGGCCGACCTGCTGCGCTCGCTCGGGCACGAGGTGGACGAGGTCGAGCCGCCGTGGCAGGTCGACGGCCTGTCGGAGCTGTTCGGCGCGGTGTTCTCCAATCACATCGCGCTGTCGATCGCCTACTCGGGCATCGTCGCCGGGCGCGGGGTGGGTGGGATATCGGAAAAGGACATGGAGCCGATGAGCTGGGCGATCTTCTCGATGATCAAGAAGATGAGCGCGATCGAGGGCATGGGCGCGGCAGTGCGGCTGCAGGCATTCGCCCGGCGTCTCGTCGCCTTCCTCGAGCCCTACGACGCGCTGCTCACACCGGCGCTCGCCGAGCGGCCGCTGCCGATCGGCACGCTCGACACGGCCGCGCCCGAGCCGATGGCGACGTTCACCCGCTCGGGCCTGTTCACGCCGTTCACGCCCGTGTTCAACGCCACCGGCCAGCCTGGGATATCGCTGCCGTTGTTCGAAGGCGAGGATGGCCTGCCCCTAGCGGTGCAGATCGTTGGTCGCCCGGCCGGCGAGGGCGCGCTGCTGGCGCTCGCCGTCCAGTTGGAGGCAGCCGTGCCGTGGGCCGGGCGACGGCCCACGATCGCTCAGTAGCGGGCCCGCCCGCGCCTGCGGGGCCGGTGTCCGTCAGGCGCTCCCGAGCACAGCGGCCATCCGCTGCGGCCTGATCCCCAGCGTTTCCGCGTCGGCGGCGCCGCGGGGCGAGGTCATCGAGGTCTCCATCAGCTCAGCCTCGTCCCACGTCGCGAACACGCCCGGACCGCCCGCCCGCTCCAACATCCGCAGAGCGCGCGACACGATCGGCGTGGGCACGCGCACGAGCGGGCGCCTGCGGCTCAGCGAGCGCAGGAGCGTGCGCACGATGTCGGCGTGGCTGAGCGTCTGCGGCCCGGCGAGCTCGTAGCGCTCGTGCTGGCCGGATCCTGACGCGTCGCGGCCCGACGCGCGCAGTGCCGCGACCACGCAGGCGGCGACGTCGTCCGCCCAGATCGGCTGAAAGGCCGCGCGCCCCTGCCCGGAGATCGGCACGACTGGCAGCAGCGCCATGCGCTCCAGCAGCGTCAGCCACGGGTCGCCAGGGGCGTAGACGATCGATGGCGCGAACACGATCGAGCGGACGTCCGCCTCGCGCACCGCCTGCTCGGCCAGGGCCTTCGCGCGCAGCAGCCGCGTGCGGTGGTGCGTGGAGGCTCCGAGCGCGGAGAAGAACACGAAGCGCTCGACGCCCTGGCGCTCGGCCGCCTCGACCATCCGCCAGGTGGCGATGCCGTTGAGCTCCTCGATCGACCCACGCGGCTGGTCGCGGATCGACGCCGCCAGGTGCACGACGGTGTGCACGCCGCGCAGCGCATTGCGGAAGGACGGCGGGTCGGTGAGGTCGCCGAGCGCGATCTGCACGCGCACGCGCTGCGCGCCCAGGCGCCGCGGGTCGCGCACCAGGCAGCGGACCTCGGTGCCTTCAGCCAGCAGGCGACCCAGCAGCGTCGAGCCCACCAGGCCGGTCGCGCCGGTAAGCAGCAGCATGCAACGTAGAATATGCCTCTCCCGCCAGGGACCCCACGCAAACCGACCCAAGAAAGAAGCGAATGGCCTACGTAATCGCCGAGCCGTGCATTGGCACCAAGGACAACTCCTGTGTCGAGGTGTGCCCCGTGGACTGCATCCACCCGACGCCCGACGAGCCCGGATACGACGCGGCCGAGATGCTCTACATCGACCCCGAGGAGTGCATCGACTGCGACGCGTGCGTCGAGGCCTGTCCGGTGGATGCGTGCTTCGCCGAGGACCAGCTGCCGGATGAGTGGCAGAAGTACACGCAGATCAACGCGGACTACTTCGCCAACGCCAAGTAGGCAGGCTGGAGGCGCACCGGGCCCGGGCGGGCCGTCAGCCGTAGAAGCGCGAGACGACCAGCAGCTGGCTGAAGACGTCGTGAGCCAGGAAGAGCACGACGATCAACGCGCCGGCGGCCGGGGCCCAGCGTCGGCCGACGCCCCGAGCCGCCAGTGCGAGCCCCGCACCCAGAAGGGGAAGCAGCGGCAGTAGATATCGGGGCTCGGCAAAGCCAGCGCCTTCTGTGTTGAGGTAGTCGGTGGCTCCGATCAATGTCAGGAGCCCGACGACCATCGAGCCGTAGACGATCAACTCGAGGATGCGCGCTCGCAGCACGGCTCGACCGGCGATGACCGTCCGTGTCCAGAGTAGGACGATCAGCCCAGCCGGCAGCAGGGCGATATTGTCGACCCAGACTGGGAAGGA
Source organism: Solirubrobacteraceae bacterium (assembly GCA_050012835.1). Lineage (GTDB taxonomy): Bacteria > Actinomycetota > Thermoleophilia > Solirubrobacterales > Solirubrobacteraceae > Palsa-744. The sequence goes on from JBEKGK010000021.1 coordinate 8,231, forward strand.
GGTGTCGAGCCAGCCATAGAGCCCAACCGACCTGTCGAACCAGAGACGGGTGGTTGAGAGGCCGGGAAAGAGGTTGGCCATGCCAGGCAAGCGCGGAAGGTAGAGCTCCCAGACAAAGCTGATCGCGTGAGATATCGAGCTTCGTCCGGCCCCTTGCGTGAGGGTAGTGGAAGCTACTCCGAGCCCGGGATGGTTGGAGAGCAGGTTCGCGAGCGCGTAGATACAGACTGGGCTTGCGGCTATGCCGAGCGCGATTGCGAGCGAGATGCCGGTCGCGCGTCGTCCCTGGGTTCGCGAGGCGCGGATGGTGAGCACGATCAATCCGAGGATCACGCCGGGGGTCAGGCCGATGAAGTTCAGCTTGGTGAGGTAGCCGATGGCGGTCACGGCTCCGATCGTCATGGCCAGTCTTCGTGTGAGGCCGCGGCGGAACGCACGGCTGAGGCAGTAGAAGATCGCCGCTGACACGGTGGCAAGCATCGCGTCGGGGTTCACGGCACCCGACATGAATCCGAGCAGCGGCGCCAGCGCCACGCTGAGGCCGCCGACCGTCCACGCCCACCTGACCGTCGGGAGCGTCTCGCGGACGAACATGAAGACAAACAGCGCGGTGAGGCCCCCCATCAGCGCGCTCAGCAGTCGCATGGACTCCAGTTGATCGAGCAGCGTGCCCGACGAGGCGAGTGCGTAGGGGATCGTCTCCAGCAGGTAATAAAGGGGCGGGCCAGACGCCGCTCCTCCCGCCGCTCCATGTCCGTTGCGGGACAGGTGTCCGGCGAGGTCGCTTGTGAGCTGCTGCCGTTGCTGCGTCGATGAGATCGTGTCGTGTTCCGGATGCCAACGCACTTCCCAATGGTTGAGGTCGCGCATTACGGCGTCCTCTTCCGGCGAGAAGTACCCTGAGCTGGAGGTGGGTAGTCGCTCGTTCTCGGCCAGCTGCTGGACATAGGCGAAGTGGGACGGCTCGTCCGGGAGCTGAAACGGCGGCGTGAGGATCGACCAGCAGGCCGCGTTCAGGGTCGCCACGAGGGCGCAGGTCCAAGCAGCGCGCGGGATCCGTCGAAGCGCCCCAAGTGCGCGTTCGGGCAGCCGCTTGACCGATCCGCCGCTCCGGGCTGGTCGTAACGCTCCTCCAGCCGGCTCTGAGCTCATGAGTGATCTCGCCGAGTGTTCGCTGGGCGCCGGTGGGGCGGTGCGTCCGCTCACCGAAGCTCCCGTAGGACCAGCCGCGAGGACAACGCACAGAGCGCGACGGTGAGCGCGATCGCGAGATACGCGGCCCAGTCGCCGCTGGGCGCGCGACCGATGCCGATGTCGCGTATCACCGACGAGGCGAGCGAGAACCACGATCCATGGCTCGGGCGCAGATATTCCATCCTGAGCCAGATATCCTCGCCGACGCTGGTACGCACTTCGGCTCCGTTGACCTGGACCCGTTCAGGAGCGGGCCCGATCGTCACGCAGATGCGCGCGTTGCTGATCGTGCGCGGCACGCGCGTGACAGGCACGGTGACCGTTTCGTCCACTCCCCATCCCGCGGCTCGCTCACCGCTGATGAGGACCGTCGAGCCCGACAGCACCTCGACTCCCACCTTCGGGCCCTCATTCGCAGACAACGAGAGGCGGACCGCCTGCGTGCCCTGGGGCAGCGTCCCTGCAGCCTGGCACTCTTTTTGATTGCCGGGAGTGGAAGCGATGTTGAGTTTCGCCTGCACCCCATCTGTCCCGGCGACGGTCAGGGGCGGGCGCCCCAGCACGATGATGAGGGTCGCCCCCAGCGCGGTCAGCCCAGCGAAAAGCGCAATCCGGACGCTGCGCATCAGGCGCGCCGCAGACCGAGGGTACCGAGCGCGAGCGCCCGATCGCCCAACTTCGGGCTGGCTTCGCTGGGCGCGCAGACGATCGGTTCGTCCTCGGCGATCGCTTGGCTCATCCACGTCAGTGCTAACGGACGCACAGACGGTCGTCAACGACGGCGTCGCGCAGGCCCGAAAAGCGCCAAATGCATGGCTCGATCGGGTGCGCGGCGTCTCCGACTATGCCGTGCGCCCAGCCTCCCGCGGAAGGCGCGGCCTCCTCAGGCGATCCGCGCTCCCCGATAGTCGGGGGCAAGCACGTCGAAGATCGGCACGTCAGGCACCGCCTCGCGCAAGAGCCCGCGCAGCCGCGCGGAGTCGAACCGATGCGATTGGGGCGCGACCGGGTTGACCGTGATCGCCTGCAGCGCGATGCGGTTGAGCGTCTGCAGCTGAACGCCCTGGCGCCGGTACCACTCGGGCCCCCGTTTCCACAGGAACACCCTCGTCGGGTCGCTGACCACGAGCACGAGCTCGCGCCGGCGCTTGTGCACCGGATGCAACAGGCCGCGCAGGAACCTTTCCGGCAGCGCCCCCGCGACGATCAGCCAGCGGGCGCTCGGGCTCTCGTCGAGCAGTTGCGCGATCTGCTCAGCCTCGCCGGTGAGGACGAAGCGCGGCGGGAGCGCGATCGGCTCGAGATCCTCGCCCACGAGCAGGCTGTCGGCTCCCGCCAGCTCTCGCAGCCGCCGGCCGCGCTCGGATCCGTCGTCCACGCTCGGGAGGCGCACGAGCTCGACGGCGTCTCGGGTCTGTAACACGACTTCGTCGATGTCGCGGTCGAGGACCGCGCCGGTCGACACGACCAGGCCGTCGGCGACGTCCGGCGATGAGGCAGCGCGGCGGTCGATCGCGCCGTCGATCAGCACCTGCTCGGCGCCGTGCGCGAGCATCGCATCGCTGACCGCGCGCACGTCCGCCGCCGCGCTCGGCCCCGCGACCTCGATCGCCCCGGGGCCCCGCAGGGACGCGATCAGCACGCGGCCGAGTGGCGTGCGGATGCCCGTCTGCTCGAGCAGCTCGTGCGGGAGGCCGCTCGCCCTCAGCAGCACGTCCGTCGTCGCCACGAGGCTCCCCTTCGCCAGGCGTATGCGGGGCTTCTCGATGCGCGAGTCGATAACGTCGTGCTCCTCGCCGTCGCGCCCGACGGACGTCACACCCACGCGCCGGTCTGCGGCCTGCAGCTCGCGCAGCAGCGCCGCCAGCGCCTCGGTCTTGCCGGTGTTCTTGGCGAGGCCGACCAGCGCCAGGCGCCTGGTCGATGCCGTCAGCTCGCTGAGCATCCCTGCGTCAGGCCGGTGCAGACTGGGCGGCTGGCCTGGCCTGCGCGCCCGATCCGGCGCGCGCGGCGAGCTCGCGCACGATGAACGTCGCCAGGTGCTGCGGTTCGGTGCCCTTGGAGAAGCCGGCGTCGTAGCCGAGCTCCTTGGCCAGCTCGTTGGACACGCGCGGACCGCCGCATGCGAGGATCATCTGCCCGCGCCTGCCCTCCGCCTCGACCATCTCGACGAGCTCGGTGAGGTTGTGCACGTGCAGGTTCTGCTGGGTGACGGTCTGGGAGACGAGGATCGCGTCGGCGCCGACCTCGATCGCCTTTGCGAGCAGCACGCTGTTGGGCACCTGACTGCCGAGGTTGTATGTGCGAAAGCAGTGATACCCCTCCAGGCCGTGATGGCCGTGGTAGCCCTTGAGGTTGAGCATCGCGTCGATGCCGACGCTGTGGGTGTCCGAGCCGGTGCTCGCGCCGACGACCACGATCCTGCGCCCCAGGTGCTCCTGCGCGAAGCGCTCGATCTCGTCCTCGCTCATGTACTCGATGTCGAAGCCCTCGCCCTGCAGCGCCGCGAAGTCGACCGTCTGGGTGCAGCGCCCGTACATGACGAAGTACGTGTAGCCCTCGGTCAGCTGCTCGTAGTGGACGACCTCGGGCTTGTCGAAGCCGATCTTGCCGGCGAGCTCCAAGGCGGCCCGGCGGGCGGCGAGCGAGTAGGGAACTGGAAGCGTGAAGCTCATCTGCACGAGGCCGTCGTCCAGATGGTCGGCGTAGGGCCTGACGGCCGACAGGTCCACCTCACGCATGGCCGGCTCCCCGCGCCGCGGCCCCGCGGCGGGCGCGCTCACGCATAGCTGGCCTGTCCATGCGGCGCAGGTCGCTCGCCGCGCATCAGCTCGACCACCGGGTTGAGGTAGCCCTCGCCGGTCTCGACGATACCCTCGATGCCGCGGCCGTCGTCGAGCTTGCGGCTGACGTCGCCGAAGGTTGCGTCCTCGATCGCCTTGAACAGGCCCGCCTGCGCGATCCGCTCGAGCAGCTCGTGCGCGCCGGCCAGCACCTGCTGCGCACGGGTCTGGATGATGCCGCCGCGCTTGAACTCGATCTCCTCGCCGAGATCGTGCGCGGCGTTGAACACGTAGTCGACGTTCTGCAGGCCGAGCACACGGTCGTGGATGTGCGGGGTGAAGATGCCCTCGGTGGGCACGCCGATCGTCTGGATGCCCTGGCCGGTCGCGATCGTGACGAGGTTGAACAGCGTGTCGGCAGCGTGCGTGCGGAACAGGTTGCCGTCCATGTGCCTGGTCGGCGGCATGTACTTGACGGGGCAGTCGGGGAACAGCTCGCGCGTGAGCTGCGCCTGCGCCCACTCGTACAGCAGCCCGTTCTTGACGGGCACGTCGATCTCGAACGCGTCGCCGAGCGCAATCTGCGCGTCCGGCACACCCGAGGCGCGCGCGAGCTCGTAGTTGATGAACTGCGACGCGGTCACCGTGTGTGCCGCCTCGATCGCGTCGGCCGTGCGCAGGTAGTTGTCCTCGCCCGTGTTGATGACGACGCCGAAGTAGCCGTTGATCATGCGCGAGACGCGCTGGTCGATCAGGCCGCGGACGATGTTGATGTCGCGGTAGAGGATCCCGTAGAGCGCGTCGTTGACCATGTTGTCGAAGCCCTCCCACGCGCCCATCGCCGCGATCTCCGACATGCACAGGCCCGAGCAGAAGCTCGACAGGCGCACGTAGCGCCCGTGGGACTCGGACCACTCGTCCATTGCCTCGCGCATGATGCGGAAGTTGGCCTGCGTGGCGAACGTGCCGCCGTAGCCCTCGGTGGTGGGGCCGTAGGGGACGTAGTCGAGCAGGCTCTGGGCGGTGGATCTGATGACGGCGACGATGTCGCCGCCGGCCTCCGCCACGGCCTTGGCGTGGACTACGTCCTCGTAGACGTCGCCGGTCGCCGTCAGCACGTAGCGCAGGGGCGTCGCCGCTTCGCCAAGACGCTCCCGCATCGCGCGGCGCTCGTCAAAGCGCGTCGTGATCTCCTGCAGCCGGGCCGCGCACTCCGCCTTGACGCGTTCGCGGACGGCGCTGTCCTCGGCGCGCTCCAGCCCGAGGAGGTCGAGCTCACCAGCGTTGACGCCCTCGGAGATCTGCTGGGGCGTGCGCCCCGTCTGCAGCATCGCGTTGCCGAGCCAGTACGCCACCCCGCGGCCGAGGCCGCCGCCGTCGTGCACGTGATCGACGAGCACATTCGGCAGCGGCGCGTCCAGCTCGTTCGCGCCGTCCACGCCCAGCAGGCGCGTGACGCTGCGCTCGACCGACACCGTCGTGCGGTTCGCGATCCGCTCGCCTACCTGCGCCGCGATCTGCTTCGCCGCCTCGCGGCAGGCCGCGACCACGCCCGGGTCGAGGTCGAGCTTGCCGGGGGCGCCGGGCGCCGGGGCGTCGGCACTCATCGGATGTCTCTCACGATCGGGAACGGGATCACCTCGCGCAGCGTGTCGCGTTCGGTCAGGATCATCACCAGGCGGTCCACGCCCATGCCGCCTCCTGCCGTCGGCGAGTAGCCGTACTCGAGCGCGCGGGTGTACTCCTCGTCGTTCGGGTGGGGCACGTCGCCGTCGTCCACCGCGCGGCGCTTGCGCTGGTCGACGAAGCGCTGCCACTCGTCCACCGGGTCGTTCAGCTCGGTGTCGCCGCTGACGAGCTCGATGCCGCCGATGACCGCGTCGAAGTGCTCGCCCAGCTCCGGGTGCACCGCGTGGCGCTTGGTGATCGGGAACGGCTCCAGCGGGAAGTCGAACACGTGCGTCGGCTGGTTGATCGTGTGCTCGATCTTCTCCGAGTAGATGTCCGCCACCACGTCCGCCCACGTGGCAGCCGGGTCGACCGGCTCGTCGAGGATCTCCGCGAGCTGCTCGCGCGTGGACTCCATGAAGTCGACGCCAAAGCGCTCGAGGATCAGCTCGCGCATCGTGATCCGCTTCCAGGGCTTGGCCAGGTCGATGTCCTCGCCGTTTCGTTTGATCGTCGTGTGCCCAAGCGCGCGCTCGGCGACGTCGCGGAACATCTCTTCGGTGACCGTCGCCACGTCGTTGTAGTCGGCGTAAGCGCACATGAACTCGATGATCGTGAACTCGGGGCTGTGCTTGTGGGAGATGCCCTCGTTGCGGAACACCTTGCCCATGTCGTACACGTTCTCCATGCCGCCGACGATGCAGCGGTTGAGGAACAGCTCGACGGAGATGCGCAGGTAGAGGTCACGGTCGAGCGCGTTGTGGTGCGTGGTGAACGGGCGCGAGCCCGCGCCGCCCGCCAGCGACTGCAGCGCCGGCGTTTCGACCTCGACGAAGTTGCGTTCGTTGAGCCACTTGCGGATCTCGAACACGATCTTGTGGCGGGTGATGAACAGCTCGCGTGTGTCCTCGTTCGCGAGCAGGTCCAGCTCGCGGTAGCGGTAGCGCGTGCCGGTGTCGCCGAGCCCGTGGTGCTTGTCCGGCGGCGGGCGCAGCGTCTTCGTGAGCAGCGTGCACTCCTGGATCGCGAGCGCCAGCTGGCCGCGCTGGGTGACGTAGATGCAGCCGTCGATTCCGACGATGTCGCCGATGTCAAGGCCGAGGATGCGGTCGTATGTCTCCTGTCCGAGCGCGTCCACACGCACGACCGCCTGGATCTGGCCGGAGAGGTCGCGGATGTCGAGGAACGCGGTCTTGCCGTGGCCGCGGCGCGAGATCAGGCGGCCGGCGATCTCGTAGCGCAGCTCGGGGTGCTCGCCGGGGTCGAGTGTCGCGGGGTCGTGCGCCGCGAGCACGTTCGCGATGCGCGTGCGCGTGTTCCACAGGCTGACGGGTGGATACGGGTCGATTCCCTGCGCGCGCAGGCGCTCCAGCTTGTTGCGGCGTTCGTCGAATTCGACGGCGCCGTCGCCGTCGCCGGGCGCGGCCGCCGCGGGCGCGCCGTCGGCGTGCGCCGCGTCGGCGCTCGCGGCGTCGGGCGCCTCCAGCGCCTCGTCGTCCTGCTCCTCTTGGTTCTGCACTGGCATGTCGAAGACGATACCGGCGCTCAGGCCAAGACGCCGGCGCTCAGGCGCTGGCCGGCCAGTTGATCCGCTCGGCCAGTTCGGCCGTTCCCATCTCGATCAAGCCGCTGTGTGCGATCGGTCGGTACTCACCGTCGCTCAGAGCGAGCCAGTCGACAGCCTGGGTCTCAGGGTTGACGATCAGCACCTCGTCGACTTCGTGGGCTGCGTAGAAGGGCAGCTTCTCCCAGCTCTCGTCACCAGGCGAGACTATCTCGATGACGAGCGCGGCGGTCGGATACCACGTGGCGAGTAGAGGGGCGCGGTGCAATCCGCCGTCGGGAACACGGAAGTCGTGTTCGCCTTCGCCAAGGTTGAACTGCCCTCCGGTGTGCAGACCGGCTCGCTCAGCGAGTGGACCGAGCAACTGGGCCAGTTGCCATTCGAGCGAGCTGTGCGGGCCCGATGGTGCTGGAACCATGTGCAACACACCCTCCCAGACCTCGTCGAGCCGGTCAAGGCCGGAGCGGCGACGGCGCTCGAGCAGCTCCTCGAGACCTCCCGTGGCTGGATCGAGAACGACCGCGCGCATGTACCGAGAGTAGCGCGGCTCAGGCCATCGGCAGCGACATGCCCACGGGTTTCGGGCCGTCGGCCGGTGTGGGGGCGCCGTTGCCATTGCCGTTGCCGGCTGTGGCGCCGGCGGGCGTGACTTCGACGAGCGGCAGCAGCGGCAGCTCGACGGGCTTGGCCGGCGCCATCGCGATCAGGCCGCGGGCGATCTGGCGGATGGCCTGGGAGGCTGGGTCGTCGGGATCCTCGATCACGAGCGGCACGCCGCTGTCGGCGTGCTCGCGCAGCGGCATCGTCAACGGCACCTTGCCGAGCAGCGGCACGTCGAGCTCGTCCGCGAGCGCCTGGCCGCCGCCCTCGCCGAAGATCGTGAAGCGCTCACCCGAGGGGGTGGTGAAGCTGGACATGTTCTCGATCACGCCGCCGATCTCCAGATCGACCTTGTGCGCCATGTGCGCGGAGCGGCGCGCGACCTTCTGCGCTGTGGGCTGCGGCGTGGTCACGATCATGAACTGCGCCTGCGGCAGCAGCTGCGCGAGCGTCATCGAGACGTCGCCGGTGCCGGGAGGCAGGTCGACGAGCAGGTAGTCCAGGGCGCCCCATTCGACGTCCTGCAGGAACTGCGTGAGCGCCTTGTGCAGCATCGGCCCGCGCCACACCACCGCGGCGTCCTCCTCGACGAAGAAGCCGATCGACATGACCTTCACGCCGTGCGCGTCGAGCGGGATGATCTTGCGCTGCGGTGACACCGGGGGACGGGTGGCGCCCAGCCCGTACATGCGCGGGATCGAGTAGCCCCACACGTCCGCGTCGAGCACGCCCACGCGCTTGCCTTCGGCCGTCAGCGCCGCGGCGAGGTTGGCCGTGAGCGTCGACTTGCCGACGCCGCCCTTGCCGGAGCCGATGCACAGGACGTTGGAGACCTGCGCGAGCGCGCCCGCCGGGAGGCTGCCGCGCCCGAGCTTCTGCTGCAGCGCCTGCTTCTGGGTGTCGGTGAGCACGTCGAAGTACACGTTTACGTGCGTGACACCGTCGAGCGCGGAGACGGCCTGTGCGACGGAGGTCTGGAAATGGCCCTTGATCGGGCAGCCGGGCGTCGTCAGCGACACGGTCACGTTGACGACGCCGTTGGCGCTGACGTCGATCGAGCGCACCATGTCGAGCTCGACGATCGAGCGGTGCAGCTCGGGGTCGATCACGACCTCGAGCGCCTTGAGAATCTCGTTCCTGTCGGTCACGAGGCCCATTGTGGCAAAACTGAGCGTGGGCACCCAGATCAGCCGTAGAAGCGCGCAACGACCTGCAGCTGGCTGAAGATGTCGTGGGCTATGAACAGCATGATGATCACTGCGCCCACGATGGGACCCCAGCGGCGCCCTGCGCCCCGGGCCGCCAGCGCGAGCGCCGCCCCGAGCAGCGGAAGCATGGGCAACAGGTAGCGAACCTGTCCGTATTCGGCGCCGACTCTCGGAAACACGATGTAGGAGTCGGCGCCTACGAGCACCATCAGGCCGCCGCCCATCACGCAGTACACGGCCAGCTCGAGCGCCCGCCCCTTCAACGCTCCTGCGCTCGCAACCACAGCGCGGACGCACAGGGCCGCGATCAGGCCCGCTGGGATCAGCGCGAACCAGTAGACCCAGCCCGGGAACGGCGTGTCGAGCCAGCCATACAGTCCGACGTACCCGTTGAACCAGATCTGGCGTGTGGTGAAGATGCCGGCGAAGTCATCGTGCATTCCGGGCAGCCTCGGCAGGTAAAGCTGCCAGATGTAGCTGATCTCGCCCAGCGGCGACCCGTGCGTCAGGTCGATCGCGCTTGACACGATGCCGAGTGCCGGCGCACCCGACGCGACGTGAGCCACGACATACAAGGCGACGGGGCTGATCGCGATCGCGAGCGCGATCGCGAGGGAGATGTAGGCGGCGCGTCCCAATGTCCGTGCTGCACGGACGCTCAGTACGATCAAGCCGAGGAGCGCTCCCGGCGCGATCCCAACGAAGTTGAGCTTCGTCGTCAGGCCGATCGCGACCAGCGCGCCCAGCGCCACGGCGTGCATGCGTGTCAGTCCGGATCGAAAGGCGCGCGCCACGGCGTAGAACGTCGCGGCGGTCACCGCATACAGCATCGAATCCGGATTGACCGCTCCCGACATGAACCCGAGCAATGGCACAAGTGCCACTCCGAGTCCCCCCACCAGCCATGCCCACGGAACACGCGGAAGCGCCTCGCGAACGAACAGGAATGTGAACAGCGCCGTCAGCCCTCCCATGAGCGCCGACAGCAGCCTCATCAGCTCAATGCGGTCGAGCAGCGTACCGCCGGCACCAAGGCTGTACGGAATCGCCTCGAGGGCGTAGTAGAGCGGAGGCTGCGACGCGGCCACACCGGCATATTCACTGCCCTTCTCGAGCGAGCGCTCGCCTACCGCGAGATCGTGCTGAAGCCTTTCTTCCTGGGCCTGGGAGGAGATCGTCTGGTACTCGGGCTTCTCGGCGACCGTCTGCAGGCGGAGGTCTCGGAGCGCAAGCACCTCTTCAGATGAGAAGTTTCCGTGCTGCGTGGGCAGATGCCCCGTTTCGGCGAGCTGCTTGACGTACGCCACATGCTCGGGCTCGTCCGGCACCTCGAATGGCGGCGTGATGATCGACCAGGATGCCGCGTTGAGGCATGCGACGGCAGCGCAGAGCCATGCAGCGACCGGGACGCGCCGCAGCGCCTCCCGAAATGACGTGCCCGTCGGTCGCTGGGGCGACGAGCGCGGCCCAGCCTGCGGCCGGCTCACCCCCACTCCCGGAGCATCATCCGCGAGCAGAGAAGCACCATCCCGCCCATGAGGCCAAATACGAGAAGCACATTCCATGTGCCGCTCCATGCACGGCCAAGGCCCATTCGACGCGCCACCGCCGGCGCGAGTGACCACCACGACGATCGGCCTGGCCGCAGGTATTCAACCCTAACGCGCCCGGCCAGCGGCCCGAAGCGACTCTGCGCCGCAAGTGCTCCCGTCGTACGTTCGCCCACCAGCTCAGCGGATTCATCGCCGTTCAGGAAGAGCGTGAAGCAGAGCTCGACCCCCGATCTCGCCATGGAGAGGGGCTCCACCGGGATCGTGACGACGCCTCCCGTCCAGCCGGACTCCCGTTCTCCATGCGCGATGACACGTCCGTGCGCCAGCACCTCGACCGCGACCTTCGGGCCGATGAAGGTTTCGACTCGCAGTCGAATCGCGGAGGTCTCTCGTGGGAGCACTTCGTTGGACTGGCAAGCACTCAGCTTCTGCGTCGTCGTCCCCAGGAGTCCATGCTCGGCGGTGCTCACCTCGGCGACTGTGATCGGGGATTGTGAGAGCGTGATGCCAAGCGCGGCAACACCGATGACGAGCCCGGTTCCGAGCGCAATCTTGAGGGGTGCATCAGTCACGCCGTGTAGCGCCATCGTCAGCTCTATGCACCGGTGTGGAGCTCATTGGAATGGCCGTGCGATCTCGCCGCGCCGCCAAGCCGTAACGGAGATCTCGCCTGACTGAAGCCGCTCGCGCACTATGTCGCGCAGATAAATAGCCGTCAAGCGGGACGCCGGGCCACCTCGTGACGCCCGGCCACCGACCCAGCTCGTGATCGATGCGCGAGGCCCGCGCGGCAGGGCTTCGGCAGGTCGCCTGTTGTGCGGCTCGCCACGAGAAACCGACCCACGAAGCCGGAGACTTTTCGGGCCACTGTCTCCCACCTCACCCTAAAGAGGACATCCGGGCGTGACGTCGGTGCCGGCAAAAAAAGACCCGCGGGCAGTGGGGGCCGCCCGCGGGTCGAGGGAGGAGAGGGTGCTACTACTGCCGGCGGGATATGAGGCCGGCAGACTTTCCGCTTTTCCGGCCCCTCTCCGGGCCGGGCGGGGAAGCTCGTGGCTCAGACGAGGCTCAGGATGCGCTCCTGCACCTTGCCGGCCAGCTCGGGGACGCGGTTGGCGAGATCCGGCACCAGGTCCGGCACGCGGTTGGCGATCTCGCCGCTGCTCTTGACGACAGCATCGCGACGCTCCTCGAGCTCGCTCACGGTGCTCTCGATCCTGCGCCTGCGCTGGCGCAGGTCGCGCTCGACGCGGACGCGCGCTTTGCGGACCTCGCGCTCGAGCCGGTTGCGGGCGGTGACGCCGCGGCGCTCGAAGCGGCGCAGCTGAGCCTGAGTCTTGGACGTGGAGCCGTAGGTCGAGAGCGTGTCGCTGACGCTCTCCACGACGCGGTCGCGGGCGATCAGGGCGGCGCCGACGGGAATCAACACGGCGCGCTCAGCGTAGTTGGCCTGGGTCGTGCTGCGCGTGCTCGCTGGTTTCGCCGGAGCGGCTTTGGCCGAAGCAACTTTGGCCGAAGCGGGTTTGCGCGCGGCTTTTGCGCGGGCTTTGGGGCTGTTGGATGAGGTGGTTGCAGTTGGCATCTTGAAGAGGCCTCCTATTTCTTCCTCGCCGGGTGCGAGGAGCGGGGGGCTTGCGAACATCTGTTTGTACCCCCCTTGGAAAAGATCGTTACACGCGGATCGTAGCAGCCCGTGAAAACCCTGTAACCAAGGGCGGCTCCGCCCAGCTACTTTGTAACAGGAGGAACATGCGTTCGGCCCAGGTGATGGCAAGTGCCATCCTCTGTACAAGCGCGCTGTGAGCGTCCTGTCGAGCAAGCGCATGCGAATCCTGCTGCTGAGCCCCCGCAGCTCCGACAAGCTAAGCTAAGCCGTTCGTGGACGAACTGAGCGATCGGCCCAGTGCTCGCGCCTGCCAAGACGCAGAACAGGTCGTCCCCGAGCCTTGTTCCGTCCGATGGCCTATGCATGATCGGCAAACGTTGATGGAGCTGCCACGTACCGGGGCACTTCGCGAGGAAGGTAGACGACGCGGATGAGCAGCACGCAGAAGCGAGGCGGCCGCACATATCGTCAAGCAGGCGTCGATTACGCCGTCCTGGACGCTGGCAAGCGTCTGGCCGTCAAGGCTGCGCTCGCGACCTCTGCCCATATGGAAAAGAGAGGAGGCAAGGTGAACGAGGCTTCCCGAGGGGAGTCTGCCTTCGTATTCCAGGCGGGCGATCAGACGCTCGCGCTCGTCCTCGAGGGCCTCGGAACCAAGTCCATCATCGCCCGGGCAGTCGCTGAAGAAGGTCGCAACCACTTCGATGCCGTCGCGTACGACACCGTAGCCGCCATCATCAATGACCTCTGCTGCGTCGGTGCTCACCCGCTCGTCGTCAACGCCTACTTCGCGACCGGCAAGCCTGACTGGTTCAACCACGACGAGTGGTACGAACGGTTGATCGAAGGCTGGTTCAACGCATGCGTCGACGCCGGTTGCACCTGGGGCGGCGGCGAGTCGCCATCTCTGCCAGATCTCGTCGACGCCGACGAGATCGAGCTTGCCGGTAGCGCGGTCGGCGTGATTCCCGACGACCGCGAGCCCATCCTGGGACAGCACCTGGCCGAGGGCGACGAGATAGTGCTCGTAGAGAGCAGCGGATTGCACGCAAACGGCTCGTCCCTTGCTCGACTGATCGCCGGAGAGCTCGAGGCGGGCTACGCGACTGCACTCCCGAGCGGAGCTCTTTTTGGAGAGGCGCTCCTTCGGCCCTCGCACATGTACACCGAGCTTGTCGATTCGGTTCTCGACGCCGGGCTACCCGTGAGGTACATGAGTCATCTGACCGGTCATGGATTCCTCAAGCTGATGCGACCGACGCATGACCTGGCCTATCGCATCACGCGACTGCTCCCCGTGCCTGAGGTTCTGGACTTTCTCGTCGAGAAGGCCGGCATGACGCCCAGGATCGCGTACTCGACGTTCAATATGGGCCACGGGTTCGCGATCTACTGTGGTGAGGGGTCTGGCGCCAAGGTCGTCGAATCAGCCGCCAGCAAAGGTCTGAAGGCCATCGTGGCCGGGTGCGTGGAGTCCGGCCAGCGTGGCATCGTGATCGAGCCGCTCGACATTGAGTTCGGCAGCGACGAGCTACGGCTCGGCCCCGACCAGTAACCCGCAACCTCGCTCTCAGCGAGCCGATGCCCGCACGCCCGGCGGATCGGGCTCTCCGCCGGCGCCTGCGCCGGGTACACGGGCGATCCACAGGGACGGCTGCTCCAGCTCCGCGGGGGTCGGCAGCGCGTCCGGTCCGGTCCACGCGAGCGCCAGCGCCTGCGGGCCGCCCGCGTCGACGACCGCGTCGCAGAAGCGGCGTCCCAGCTCGTACTGGCGCATCTTCAGCTCCAGGCCCAGCAGCCGCTCGAGCACCCGCCACGGCAGGCCGCGGTTCTCGCGGCGGTGGTTCATCGCCGCGCGCAGGCGCGGCAGCGACGGCAGCACGTCCGCGCCGATCGCGTCCATCGTGTGCTCCGCGTGTCCCTCGATCAGCGACATCGCCGCCTGCATGCGCTCGACCAGCTGCCAGCGATCCTCGCCCAGGGTCAAGCGCAGCAGCTCGCCGCGGCGCGCGCGCTCGACCATCTCGCGCAACTCAGCCGCGTCCGGCAGTTTCGGCATGCTCGGCACCCACCCGCCGCGCTTGCCGTTGGTGCCGGCGCCGCCCGTCGTGCTGCCGTCGGTCGCGCCGTCGTCGGAAGAACCGCCCGAGATCGTCACCTGCAGCCCCTCGATCAACTCCTTGATCATCCCGCCGAGGTACTCGCGCAGCCACGGCGCGCCCGAGAACTGCACCGCATGCGTGATCTCGTGGATGCTCACCCACAGCACCAGCTCGTCGCGATCGACGCCCAGCGCGCTAGCCGCCTGCGCCAGGTTCGGCGCCAGCAGCAGCAGCCGCGGCGACACCGACGCGTCCAGCAGCGCCAGGTCGTACTGGCCGAGCACGCGCTGCGACAGCACGCCCGTGAGCGCGCCCACCTGCACGCCCATCAGCAGCCCCGACACCGAGCGCAGCGGACCCGCAAACAGGCCCTTGCCGTCGGCCATCGGCTCCGTGATCGGCGCCAGCAGCGGGCGCATCGACTTCAGGTTCGCCGCGATCCAGCCAGGGCGGTCAACCAGCTCCAGCGCCGGCAGCTCCGTCGAGGAGCTCAGGCCGCTGTAGGAGCCCACCCTGCCCGCGAACTCCCGCGTCAGCGGCTCCACCGACGCCGAGCGCACGCCCCCGAACGGCGGCGAGCCCGCAACCAGCTCTCCGACCCGCTGGGCAGTGCCCCAATCGATCACGTCCACACCAAGAGCGTAGCCACGGCGGGCGGCGCTCCGATAAACCTGCTGCCAAGGGCCCCAGGCTCGCGCGCGCGTATCCTTGGGCTGTGGCTGGCTCCAGAATCGCGCCCGCGCCGCCCGACGGCTCGCCGGGCCGGTCGGACGGGCCGCCCGGTGCGGAGCAGAGCGGAGGACAGGGGGGCGGGTTTCTCAAGCGCGCGGAGGTGCGCGACGTGCTCGCGTGGATGCGGCTGCTCGTCGATCCGCAGGACGCCGCCGCCGTCGTGCGCGCGTTGTCGCGGCCGCCCATCGAGCTGCGCCAGGTCGAGCTCGCTCGCGTGATCCAGGTCGCGCGGCGGCGCAAGCTCGACCTCGTCGGCGGCCTCGCCGCCGCCACCGAGTCGCCGCAGGTGCCGCCCGAGGCGCGCGAACGCATCCAGCGCTTCGTCGAGCTGCACCGCAGCGCCGCCGCCGAGCTCGACACCGTCGCACCCGACCTCTTCATCGAGCGGCTGATCCAGCGCCTGGGCGTGCGCGGGCGCCCGCTGCTCGCGCCCGAGGACGCCGCCGAGCAGCGCGCCAGCCTCGAGCTGCTGCGCCGGCTCGCCGTTGACTTCGTGCGCGCGACGCCCCACGCAGGCACCCGTGATCTCGTCAGGCACCTCGCCACGGTCGTGCCGGACGCGCACGAGGAGGGTCGCGCGATCGACCGATCGCCAGCCCCCGTGGGCGAGCCATTGGAGGCCGGCGACACCGTCGGCGACGGTGACCATGCGAACGCAGACCTCAAAGATCGAGAGCCCATCGACGAAGAGCCCATCGACGAGCTCCACGCGACGTTTCAGCTGCTGCGCGAGCAGGTGCTCGAGGGCGTCGCGCGCATCGGCGGGCGGCTCGGTGAGCTGCGGCTGGACACCGACCTAGACATCTCCCACGGTGTCGTGCGCTACCTCGAGCTACTCAAGCTCTCCGCGCTGCTGCAGCGCCCCGAGGGGCAGAGCCTCGCCGACGCGCTCGCCGACGTCAACGCGCGCCTGCTCGCCGCCGCCACGCCGCTGCAGCGCGAGATCTTCCAGACCTCCACGCTCGACGACACGCTCAGCGCATCCGAGGCGAGGGACAGGGGCGGGGCGGACGCAGGGGTGGGCGCCCGCGCCCGCGCCAAGGCAGTCGCGCCCCGCGAGCAGCACTCGCTCGGTCCGTTCCTGCCACGCAAGGGCGCCGGTCTCGCGCTCTCAGCGTCGGACATCTACACCTACCGCAGCTGCCCGCTGCGCTACAAGTACGCGCGCGTCCTGCGCATCCCCACCGAGCAGACCGTCCACCAGCGCTTCGGCATCGTCGTGCACCAGGTGCTCGAGCGCTACCACGCCGACGGAAGTGACACGCTCGCGCAGATGCTCCAGCTGCTCGACACCGGATGGCGCAGGGCCGGCTTTGGCGAGAGCGAGCGCGATCGCGAGCTGTTCCAGAAGGCGCGAGCCGCGCTCACGCGCTACCACGCGCGGCTTGGCCAGCAGCAGTCTGAACCCGTGTGGTTCGAGCGGCAGTTCTCCTTCCGGCTCGGGCCCCACCATCTGCGCGGGCGGGTCGATCGCGTCGATCGGCTCCGTGGCGGGCGTCGGGTTGCTCGTGGGGATGATGGGGGCGCTGGCGGAGATCCGGTCGCGGCCGGGGGCGATGCCGAGTACGAGCTGATCGACTACAAGACCTCGCGGCCCAAGAGCGCCGAGCAGTTGCGCGACGACATCCAGCTATCGCTGTACGCGCTCGCCGCGCGCGAGGATTGGGGGCTCGAGTCCTCGCAGCAGGCCTACTACTACGTGCTCGACGATCTCAAGGTGCCCGTGCACCGCGGTGAGCAGGACGCCGACTGGGTGAAGGGCGTTGTGCTCGAGGTTGGGACGGGGATACTTGCACAGGAGTTCGAGCCGACGCCCTCGCGGGCGGCCTGCTCGATCTGTGACTACCGGATCGTTTGCCCGGCCGCGGAGACGTAGGTGTGCGCCCTGAGCTGGGCCTGCGGAGCCGGCACGATCTTGTTTGTCGCGTTGAAGAGTCTGTATAGCCATCGCTATACACCCTCCGGCACGATCTTGTTTGTCGCGTTGAAGAGCCTGTATAGCCATCGCTATACAGGCTCCCCCGGCTAACGCCCGGCTGTTGGTCAGGCTGAACCGATGGCGCTCGGAGGGGCTCGTGTTATCCGACCACGAAGACATCCACATGGTGGAATTGGCTCAGGGCGAGTATACGGTCCCTCGCACCCGACAGGCATCCGTTCTACTTCCCCTCCCGCCCCCGTTGCCGTAGAAACCGCTGGAATTCGCTGGCCAGGATGTCCCCGGAGGGGAGGTCGTCCGGCGTGCTCTGCTCCTCGCTGTCGGCGGCCTGCTCCAGCCGTTCCACGAACGCCTGGATGTCGGGGTCGCTGCGCACCGCCATTCCGACCTGGCGTTCGTAGTCGGCGGCAGAGGACTCCAGCTCAGACACGTCAACCGACACGCCGACCAGCACTTCGACCCTGCGCAGCAACGCCAGCGCCGCCTTCGGGTTGGCCGCGGCGGCGACGTAGTGGGGCACCGACGCCCACAGGCTCGCCGATGGCAGCCCCGCCTGCGCACATGCGGTGTGCAGCACGCCCACGATGCCCGTCGGGCCCTCGTAGCTGGAGGCCTGGATGCCCAGCCGCTCGAGCAGCGTCGCGTCGGAGGCATGGCCGCTCAATGCCACCGGGCGCGTGTGCGGGACATCGCCGAGCAGCGCGCCCAGGGAGACGACCACCTGCACCCCCAGCGCCTCCGCCAGGTCCACGATGTGCGTGCTGAACGCGCGCCAGCGCATCGACGGCTCCACGCCCTGCACCAGCACCAGGTCGCGCGGCGCGCGCGGCGCGCTCGCCTCGAAGATCTCCACCGTCGGCCACTCGATCTCCCGACCACCGCCTGCGGCGGCGGTGCCCCCGATCTCCGACCGGTCATTCTCGGTGAAGCGGATGCACGGACGGTTGGCCTGGAAGTCGTAGAACTCCTCCGAGTCGATCCGCGCGAAGCGGCGCGCGTCCAGCGCCGAGGCCAGGAACGACACCGCGCTCGAGGCCGCGTCGCCCGCGTCGTTCCAACCCTCGAATGCGCACACCATCGCCGGGGCCCTCAGGCCGTCCGGACGGCGGTCCCAGATCAGGGGCTGCATCCGAACCACCGTACATCATGGGGCGATGGGCACCGACACGCGTTCCTCACCCGCTTCGGCGCGCTCCTTCTCGGGGTCCGTCGACTCCTCGGCCGAGCACGTCCAGACGGTCGCCACGCTGCGCAGCGAGGACGACGTGGACGCGGTGTTCGCGTGCACGCGCAAGGAGCGCCAGATCTCGCGCGCCGGCACTCCCTACCTGACGCTCGAGCTGCGCGACAGCACCGGCGCGATCGTCGCGCGCGCCTTCCGCGACGCCGACGTGCTCGCCGGGCGCTTCGAGCGCGGCCAGCTCGTGCGCGTGCGCGGGCGCGTGCAGCGCTTCCGCGACGAGCTCCAGATCGAGCTGCGCGCGATCGACCGCGCCGAGGGCGACGACGCCGACCCCGCGCGCTTCCTGCCCACCGCCTACCGCGACCGCGACGAGCTCGAAGGCTTCCTCGAGCACCTCGCGCGCGAGGTGTACGACCCCGCGCTGAAGGCGCTGCTGGAGCGGATGCTCGGCGATCAGCGGCTGCGCGAGCAGATCCGCCTCGCGCCCTGCTCGCTGCCCGGTCATGGGCCGGGAGGGGCCGGCGGTGCGAGCGGAGTGGGTGGTGGGGTCGGCGGGAACCCGACGCGCTCGGCGCGGGCGTCTTCCGGCCATCACGCCTACCTCGGCGGCCTGCTCGAGCACACCGTCGCAGTCGCCACCATGGCGCTCGAGCTGTGCACGCTGCATCCGCGGCTGGATCGCGATCTGCTGCTCAGCGCCGCCATCGTCCACGACCTCGGCAAGACCCGCGAGTTCACCTACGGCGCCGAGATCCAGCGCAGCCGCGAGGGCACGCTGCTCGGGCATGTCGAGCTCGGCCTGCGCGTGATCGCCGAGCACGCCCCCGCCGCCCTCGACGGCGAGCGCCGGCTCGCGCTCGAGCACTGCGTGATCCTCCACCACGGTCCCGAGCCGTCCTCCGGGCAGCGCTTCGCCTCGCCCGAGGCGCTCGCGCTGTATCGGCTCAACGCGCTCGACGCGCAGGTCAAGGGCGTGCTCGAGCACGGCGGTGGCGCAATCGGCGCCTGAGAGGCAGTCCGATCGGCGCCTGAACGGCGGATCTTGCGCGCCTGAGCCACGCGCTTCCCGGTCAAGCGGGCTCGTCGCGATGCCGATACAAGGCAGTGATGGGCGATTACGCCATGCCAACCGTTGCCTCGACCACGGACGCCGCGCCGGAGGAGTTCGCGGACGAGCGCAGGGAGAACGGCCCGAGGTCGACCGACCACGAGCAGAAAGGCCTGTACCCGCCGCGTCATCCCGGGCGCTCGCAGCGGATGATCGGCGAGGTCGTCGTCGATCTCGGTCTGTCCGACCTCGAGACCGTCGAGGAGGGCGTCGCCGCCGCCCGCGCCCAGGGCCGGCCCACCGGCGTGGTGCTCGTCGAGCGCGGGATCCTGCGCCACGACCAGCTCGCACGCGTCGTCGCCGAGCGCTTCGGCCTGGACTTCGTCGACCTCACCGCGTTCGACCTCGACATGGGCGCCGTCAACCTCGTCGGCATCCAGGCCGCCAAGCGCTACCAGGCGGTGCCCGTCGGCTTCACCGACGACGGCGCGCTGCTGCTGGCGATGGCCAACCCCACCAACGTGCTCACAATCGACGACGTCGGCATGATGACCGGCCGGCGCATCAAGCCCGCGGCCGCCTCCGTCGAGGACCTCAACCTGCTGCTCGCGCGGCTCGCTCGCATGGACGAGTCGATCGAGGACATCGTCGACGAGGAAGTCGAGGAGGAAGGCGAGCACGTATCCGTCGACGAGGCCGACAGCGACGCGCCCGTCATCAAGCTCGTGCACTCGATCGTCGCCGAGGCCATTCAGCAGGGCGCCTCCGACATCCACGTCAACCCCGAGGAGGGCGACACGCGCGTGCTGTTCCGCGTCGACGGCGTGCTCGCGCCAGCGGCCACCGTCAAGCGCAGGATGGCGATGGGCGTCGTCTCGCGGATCAAGATCATGGCCGACCTCGACATCTCCGAGAAGCGCATGCCCCAGGACGGGCGCTTCGCGCTGACCGTCGAAGGGCGGCGCGTGGACATCCGCGTGGTCACGCTCCCGCTCGTCAACGGCGAGGGCGTCGTGATGCGCATCCTCGACCAGGGCAGCGGCGTCGTCGTCGACGGCCTGGAGTCGCTCGGCATGCAGGGCGCCGAGCTCGAGCGCTTCTCGCGCGCCATCCACAGGCCCAACGGCGCCGTGCTCGTCACCGGGCCGACCGGCTCCGGCAAGTCGACCACGCTGTATGCCGCGCTGCAAGCGCTCAACGACGGCGAGCGCAGCATCCTCACGATCGAGGACCCCGTCGAGAAACGGATCGCCGGGATCAAGCAGATGCAGATCGCGCCCAAGGCCGGGGTGACCTTCGACGTCGGGTTGCGCTCGATGCTGCGCGCCGACCCCGACGTGATCATGGTCGGCGAGATCCGCGACCGCGAGACCGCGCACATCGCCGTCGAGGCTGCGCTCACCGGCCACCTCGTGCTCTCCACGCTGCACACGCGCGACGCGCCCAGTGCGCTCGGACGGCTGATCGACATGGGCATCGAGCCGTTCCTCGTGTCCTCCGCAGTCGACTGCATCGTCGCCCAGCGCCTCGTGCGAATGCTGTGCCAGCACTGCAAGCGGCCGCAGAGCGTCTCCGAACACGTGCTCATCGAGCATGGGCTCGCCGGCGTCGAGCCCTACGAGCCCGTCGGCTGCTCGCGCTGCGCCGGCACCGGATACCGCGGCCGCCTCGCGCTGTATGAGGTGATGAGCGTCAGCGAGCGCATCCGCGCGCTGATACTCGAGCGCGCATCCGTCGACGACATGGTCGCCGTGGCGCTCCAGGAAGGCATGCTGCGCCTGCGCGACGACGGCCTGCAGAAGGTGCGCGAAGCCATGACCTCGATCGCCGAGGTCGAACGTATGACCAACAGCCTGCTGTAGACGGTCCCGGCGGTCGGGGGCGCGCTTGTGCCATCACAACTGACGGGGCCTGTGAAGTGATTGAGCCTGCGGATGCGCCGCGCCCCGAGCTTGGCGTAGCCGCCCGCCTGATCAAGATGCGTGTGCGCAGATTCCCGAAACGCCATCATGGTCCTAAGATTTGCAAGATGGGTCGCGCCGAGCGCAGATCATGGCCGTCAAGGCGAATCGCTGCCCTCGCCCTGATGACACTAGAGCCCGCCGTCCTCGTAACGCTGTTGATTGTGATCGTCGCAGCGACCTTCCGGATGACCGGCGACGCTCCCCATGCCCGGGCGCTGGCCGCCATCTTCGTGCCGCTGGAGCTCGCCGTCGCCTGCTGGCTTTTGAGCGTGCGTCTGGAGCGACGCGCACAGGCCCAGGAGTATGCACTCACCGAAGCCTTGCTGGGTCTCAGCGGGGATCTGGCTCGCGTCTTCCCGCTGCACGTGCGCAGGGCTAGAGAGCGGGTGGAAGCAAAGGCACCACTGCTGCAACTGGCGGTGCAGGACGCCTTGGAGATGGCGCGCGAGACGCCCTGTGCGCCGACGCGCGGCGTTGCCGCATGGGTGGCCGTCGTTCTAGCTGGTACGGCTGTCGAGCAGTGGGCGTGGCAGGCCGTCTTGCACGAAGGCGCGACCGGCCTGATGAGGCTCGCTGTAATCGGCCCGTGCCTGGCGCTGTTCGCGGTCGTCTGCAACGACCTGCGCCAGGGGCGCGTGCGCAGCCTGACCGATCCACGACGCCCGCGCCTCTGGAGCGAGGGCTATCGTCCAGAGCCGACACCGACGATCTTGCCGAGCTCGCCGGTTTTGCTGCTTTTCCTCGTGCCCGCAGTGTCTCTCGGGGTGAATTGGGCCGCTGGCGGCTCATTCGGAAGTCACGTCAGCGTCATGGAGGCAGTGTTCGGCGTGTGGCTGCTGGCATGGAACCGGCGAGGCGCCGTCACGAGCCCCGCGTTTCAGCGCGTGGAGCGGCTCGCCGCTCCACTGGACGAGCTCATTCGTCGCAGCATTGCGCCAACGTGGGACGCGCTCTCGTATATATGCCGCTGTTGCTGCTGGGGGTCAGCGGTGCTGCTCACACTCGCGCTGAGCTGGCCCGCGTCGATGCGCTCGGGGGCGGCATCGACGCTGAGCGGGGTCTCCACTGGCATGCTGCTCATCAGTCTGATACTTGGACCCTTGGTGCTCAATCACTGGCGACGGCCGGTAGCTCCGTGCACGCGCTCGGCCCAGCATCTGCTGCGCGAACAGGGCGAGACGCAGATACGACGCATCTCGACGTTGCTCAACGTGGCCCTCGGCGCGTCGATGTTGCTCGTCGTCGTTCTTGACGGTCTGATCTAGTGCACTGTCTCAGTTTTGGTTGGTGATTGCGTTGAGGGTGACGCGGCCGCGGCGGACCTTTTCGAGGATGTGGTCGGTGCTCGCGGTCCAGGTGAATGGCTGCGGGTCGGTGTTGGTGGCGTCGAGGTAGTCATCGATCGCGGCGATGAGCTCGGGGACGCTGTGGAAGACGCCGCGGCGGATCGCCTTGTCGGTGAGCTTCCCGAAGAACCGCCCGACGAGGTTCAGCCACGAGCTCGAGGTCGGCGTGAAGTGCAGGTGAAACCGCGGGTGCTTGGCCAGCCATGCGTTCACGTCGGCGTGCTTGTGGGTGCGGTAGTTATCGAGGATCAGATGGATCTGCAGGCGCTTGGGGACCTCGCGGTCGATGATCCGCAGGAACTTCAGGAACTCCTCGTGGCGGTGGCGGGGAAGACACTCCCCGATCACGCTGCCGGTCAGGACGTCCAGCGCGGCGAATAGCGTGGTCGTGCCGTTGCGCTTGTAGTCATGGGTCATCGTGCCGCCACGTCCGGGCTTCATCGGTAGCGAGGGCTGCGTGCGATCCAGGGCCTGGATCTGGCTCTTCTCGTCCATGCAGAGCACGATCGCCTTCTCCGGCGGGTTCAGGTAGAGCCCCACGACATCGACGAGCTTCTCCTCGAACAACGGGTCGCGTGAGAGCTTGAACGTCTCCACACGATGGGGCTTCAGGCCCCTCGCGGACCAGATCCGCTGAACCGTCGCCGGGCTCACGCCCGTCGCCTTGGCCATCGAGCGGCAGCTCCAGTGTGTCTCCCCCGGAGGCTTCTCGTGAAGCGTCGCGTGCACGATCTCCGCGACCTTCTCATCAGGGATCGACGGCTTGCGCCCCCGGCCCGCGCGCACCCCGCCCAGCCCCTTCAGGCCCTCGCTGGCAAACCGCTCCCGCCACGCGGTCACCGTCGCAGGCGAGACACCCAGCTCCGCCGCGATCCTCGTATTCGCCTCCCCGGCCCTGGCCATCAAAAGCGCCCGCGCGCGCTGAACCTCACGATGCGCCGCCGTCTGAGAAACAGACAGCCGCCGCAGCACCTCACACTGCTCATCGCTGACCCGCAACGCCGGGCTCGGTGTGCGCATACGCCACCCTACCACAAACACCAGTTATTTGCAAGACACTACACTAGCGGACTGGCCGCGCTTTTCAAGTGACGCGCTGGTCGCTGGTCCAGACCGCCCCCATGCCGGGCTTTACTCTCGGCGAGACCCGCTGTATGCCATCTCACTCGCACGTATGTTGATCCGGTGGTCCGGGAGACGAACTGCAGAGGCCCCGCCCGGATGCCGGATACGAGCGTTCAAGCCGACGGAGCGTCGCTACCAGTCGATGTCTTCCCAATCCTCGGTGCTAGGTGGCTCAGTGACCGTCCCGCGCGCTCGAATCGCCACAAGCGGATTGACGACGGACCAGCGGTCGGTGCGCCGCAGCAGGCCCGCCAAGCGCAACCGGGCCAGCACCTTGCTGATCTCTTGTGATGTCGCGCTGCCACGCTGAGCAGCGGCGTATGGCCGCTGCACGCACGCTACCTGGATGAGGATCTGGCCCCCCAGTCGATGCAGCGAGCGAGCGTGTTGGACCGCGCGAGCGGCCAACCCATCGTCGTGTGCAGCCAGCTCACCGAGCACATCCTCCGCCCGCGATGGCCAGCCGCCATCGGCCAGCTTCATCGTGACCAGCGCCAGCAGCATCGTCTGCGGATGCCCGTCTGTGAGGGCTGTCAGCTCCTGCGCCGTGCGTGTCGAGACTCCGAGTCGGTCTGCCACGTCGCGCCACATGCTTGCCGTTGGCACGTCCAGAGACATCCACCGTCCTTGCTGGTGAAAAGCAGCTCGCGGCCCTGTGATCTGATCTGCAGCTCCCTCTCTAGCCGACACCACCACGCGCACGTGGTCGTGGCGCTGGCTCAGCTCGCGTATTCCCCAGAGCAGCCGATCGGCCTTGACGGGATGGCGCGGCGTCAGGCGAGGTGCCTCCACGTGGTCGACCCACAAGACGAGATCCGCCCGCTCGGCCAGAGCTTCTACGCCGCGGAGCGCTGATGCGGAGCCGTAGTTACCGGACGGCCACTCCCGCAGCGACTCTTCCATCCCCTCGATGCCGAGGGTTTCGACCAACGCCAAGCGTCTGCGCTCCACGCGAGCTGGCACAAGCACTCCCGCATTGAGCAGCGACAGGTCAACGCCACCAAGTAGCGCACGTGCCACCTGCTTGGCGAGCAGAAACCCGACGTGCCCGTCGCCAGCGGCGCCGTCAAGGTCCAGGTAGACAGTGCGCGCCCCACCATCCAACATGCTCAATGCCTGTCGGATCGTTTGAGTCTTTCCGACGTCTGCCTCGCCAAGCACGCCAACTATGCGCTGATTGCTCAGTGTGTCAGCGATGCGCTGGGCCTCACCCGCTCGGCTTGCTGCGAGCACAGCGTGAGCCTGCTGTATGCCTCCTATTACGTCCATGAGTGGTCATCGCGAGCGTCGTGGATCGCGAGCTCCACGAGCGCCTTCGTCGCCTCGCGTCCCGGCGCATTGGCTGCTGCGCTGTGGACACCAGCGCAAATAAGCATCGTGCGGCGAGGATGACCGTCGGACGCTTCCACGATGGACAGCACCTGCTCGCCGTCTACGACTACTGCGGCCTCCACGAATCGGCGACGGAGGCCGTACAGCCAGTCCTCCGTTGAGATGTCCGGAAGAGCGAGTTCCTCTCCTATCGCCGCCAGCGGACGGCCGACCTCGCGCAGTGCCCGCACCGCCGACTCCTCGCTGCCGGCAAACGCGAACACGATCGGGGTATCCGCGTCGCGGGCCCAACGGGCAATCTCGCGCTCGCAACCCGCTACGTCTGCGAGCAGGTGGACCTCATCAATAAGGATCACCGACCGGCGCTCGGTTGCATGTGCGTGCAACGAAAGAGCCTCGAGGACGCTCCCGAGTCCGGGAGATCCGTCGTCGGCGCCTGCCAGGAGAGCCGCGACAGCCGTGAGGGCGTCGCCCTCATCGCGGAAGCCGAGATCTCCAAGCGTCTTCCCCAGACGATTGGCGTCTCCAACGTGCCGGCCAACGAAGCGCGTCAACCTTCGCCCGACGCGTGGCTCTCCAGCGTGGGCCGCCTGAGCCTGGCGTGCGATCTCACCGGCCAGCTGTTGTTCCGTTGAGATGCCAAGCTTGCTCATGTCGATGTCGAGGGCAACAACACCGTCAGCTCGCAGTCGGCTCAAAGCTGCCTTGGCTACGCTCGTCTTCCCAGTGCGCCTGGGACCGATCAGCCACTGGTGGGTAGCGTCGTCGAGCCGGTGTCGAAGCAGCTCGATCGACAAACCTCGCCCGATCTGGCGCTCCTCCGGCATGACCGGCTGATCAATGGGAAAGAGGGGAGCTTGCAACGCCACAGCGACCATAATAGCAGCGCTGGCGTTGCAACTTTAGTCGTTGTACGGCGGGCCTTGGACACAAGTCCCAGAGCCGGATCTCTGCGCGCCCGTCACCTGCCGCGCGACCTGCACGAAGCTGTGGTCGGACTGCGTCGAGAGCACGAAGCTCGCGTTCGTGCTCGGGCGGCGCCGCGCGCATGGCGCGACGCCGCCTCCCTGGAGCCCTATGTGGAGCCGGGTGGAGTACCGTGGGCTGGCGAAACCCCCGTCGGGCCGGCGCCTACTTCTTCTGCGTGCCCGTCTTGCCCTTCTTCCCCTTCTTGCCGGACTTCTTCTTGTGGACGGCGACCGGCGGCTTGGGGTTCAGCCGTGTGCCGCCTGAGAGCGCGTCCTTGGGGCAGCCTTGCGGGCGGCCCAGGTCGAACGGCCCCGAGATCGCCTGCGTGACGACGCCCTTTTCGAGATACGCGTAGGTGACTGTCAGCAGCGGATCCACGCGCGGCTCCTTGCAGAGCTTCGTGCCGATCGAGAACTGCCCCGTGATCGTCTCGTATCCCTGCTTGGCAAGGCCCACGCAGTTGGCCGCGTAGCCCGGGAATTCCCCGGAGCAGGAGAACGTGTCCGGCAGTGGCTTGCTGGTCGCGTTGGAGGTCGACGCCGGCTGGCCCTGGACCCCCGTCACGGGGATCTGCGACTGCAGCTGGTAGCCGGTGATCGGGCCGTTGCAGTAGAACGAGTACTGCACCTGCTGTTCTTCGTTGCCCGCTTCCGGCTGGCCCGCGGCGATGTTGCCGATGCAGTTGTAGTTGTTGGGGTTGGGTTCTTCCGCATGGCCGACGGCCGGGATCGCGAGCAGCAGGGCCACAAAGCCCACGATCGCGGCGAGCCACCATGTCGCTTTGCGGTGTGCTGGTTCGATGAGGTGCAACGGGGGTCTCCGTTCGTTGGTTGATGGGTCTGTCATCGCCGCAGGAGCTTTTCGAGGCTCTGCTTCGGTGAAGTCGGGTTGAAC
>JBEKGK010000022.1:0-34354 GCA_050012835.1 Solirubrobacteraceae bacterium
CCAGGGTCGCCGGATGACACGACCGCCACGCGCGAGCCCGCCGCCGCGAGTTCCAGCGCGTGACGCGCGCGCTCCCCCTCGACGCGATTGTCGCTCGCGTGGCGTCGCTGGCCGCGACGCTCCGGCACCCGCGCCAAGTAGGTGTCATAGCCGACCAGATCGTCCGCATCCGCAAGCTCCGCGTGAGCCTCCGGCGTCAGCCAGTCCGGGCCCGCCGGTCCGAGGCCGACCACTGCCACCGAGCCCCGAGATCGTTCCATGTTGTAACGATCTCGCGTCGGCAACAGCACAAGCGACATGTACGGCACCTCGCCCTCCACCTCGCGCAGCGGCGCGATCCGCTCCTCGGCCCAGCTCGCGCGCTCGACGTACACGCCGCGGGCGCCCGCGCCCGCCGCCTCCACCGCGCCGCGCACCTTCGCGAACGTGCGCCCCAGCTTCATCACCACCGCCGCGTCCGCCGTGCGCAGACGCGCGCTCAACGCCTCCGCCGGCAGCGTGCCCGGCAGCGCCATGAACACGTCGTCGCGCTTGACCAGCGGCGTGCCCGCGCTCGCCGCCGCCGCGCTGAAGCCCGTCACCCCCGGGATCACCGTCGTCTCGTAGCGATCCGCCAGCCGCTCGTGCAGGTACATGTACGAGCCGTAGAAGAACGGGTCGCCCTCGCACAGCACCGCCACGTCGCGCCCCGCGTCGAGGTGCGCCGCCAGCGCCGCCGCCGCCTCGTCGTAGAACTCTTCAAGCGCCGCCTCGTAGCCGCCCGGGTGGTCCGTCATCTCCGTCGTCACCGGAAACGCCAGCGGCAGCTCGATGTGCTCAGCCCGCAGGCAGCACGCGGCAATCCGCCTGGCCACGCTGCGCCCGTGCTGCGCGTTCGGATAACTGATCACGTCAGCCGCCGTGATCACCTGGCGTGCCTTCACCGTCATCAGCTCCGGGTCGCCCGGCCCGACCCCAACGCCGAACAGCCTGCCCGACCCAGCCTTACCGGCTGTGTGCCCCGCCCCCGCCATCGCCGTCACTCGGCCTCGCTCGCGAGCGCGTTGACCGCCGCCACCGCGATCGCGCTGCCGCCGCGGCGGCCGTGCACGACCACGTGCTCGAGCGCCGCCGGGTGCTCCGCCAGCGCGAGCTTCGACTCCGCCGCGCCGATGAAGCCCACCGGAACGCCGATCACCGCCGCCGGCCGGCCGGCCCCCTCCTCGACCATCTCCAGCAGCCGGAACAGCGCCGTCGGGGCGTTGCCCACCACGACCAGCGAGCCCTCCAGCCGCTCGCGCCACAGCTCCAGCGCCGCCGCCGTGCGCGTCGTGCCCATCCGCGCCGCCAGCTCCGGCACCTGCGGATCCGACAGCGTACACACCACGTCGTTCGCCGCCGGCAGCCGCGAGCGCGTCACCCCCGTGGCGACCATGCCCGTGTCGCACAGGATCGGCGCGCCGCCGCGCAACGCCGCCTGCGCCGCCAGCCCGAAGCCCGGTGACGCGGCCACGTCGGCGGCCAGGTCCACCATCCCGCACGCGTGGATCATGCGCACCACCACGCGTTCCAGCACCGCGTCGAGGCCCTCCAGGTCCGCCTCCGCGCGGATCGTCGCGAACGAGCGCCTGTAGATCTCCGCGCCGTCGCGCACGTACGCGGTCATAGCGTCACCAGCCCGTGCTCAGTCGCGACCACGCGAACGCCCGCGCCGGGCGGCTCGCCGCAGCGCCGCTCGCACCCGGACCAGTGCTCCGCGGGCGACGTCGCATCGCGCACCACAGCGCGCGCAGCCGCGGCCGCGCGGACGTCCACGAGCGCCCGCGCGCACGCGCCCAACCCCGCGCACGCCGACAGTCCCGCCCAGCCCGACGCGTCCGAGGCGACCAGGCCGATGTCATGCAGATCCTCGAGCAGGCCAACCGCCGTCGGCGCGGGCACATCGACGAACGTCACTGTGCGCCATGGTGATACGCGGACTCCGGCGGCGATGTCCCCGTCCGCGCCGAACGCGCGTGCGAGCTCGGCCAGGCGCATCAGCTGCTCACGCCCGAGCCGCGCGAGCGGCGGCAGCACGGCGACCGCCAACAGGCCGTCGCGCTGGACGTGGACTCCGAGGCGGCGCGCGCCCGCCCCGCGCGACCCGCCCGCCGCGCCCGTGCCGCCGGCGCCCGCCCCGCCAGTTCCGTCTGGCCCATCAGCGCGATCGAACGCATCGAGCGCGAGCTGGCCTGCGAGCCTGTGAGCGCCGCCGCGCAGCTCACGCACCCGCCAGGCGCCGTCCGCGTCCTCGCGTCGCACAGCCAGGAACGCGTGCGCCGCGCGCAGTGCCGCGTCGGGCGCTTGCGCGGGCTCGACCGCGAGGCTCGTGGCGCGGCCGTCCACATACAGGCGGAACGCGCCTCCGCGCTCGGGGGGGGACGCATCGTCGCGTTCGGCGCGGAACGCATCGTCGCGTTCGGCGCGGGACGCGTCGCCCTCCGCCACGAGCTCGACATCTGCGCGCAGCGGCTCGAGCGCGCGGGTGCCGTCGTCGACGGCGAACAGGAAGCGGCCGGGCAGCTCCGCGAGCGTCGCGTCGGCGCACAGCGCGCGGTCGAGCTCCTCGACGATCGGATCGACGTCCGCCAGCGCCGCCGGGCCGCGTCCCGCAAGCGGGGCGGCGAGGATGTTGCGCACGCGGTCGTGCGCGACCGACGGCAGCAGGCCGCCGCGCGAAAGCACGCTCGCCAGCGCATCCGCGCGGTCCTCGGGCAGCCCCCTCACCTGCAGCCCCGCCCTGGAGGTCAGCTCGACGATGTCGCTGCCCAGCGACGCCGCCTCCGCGAGCGCATCCAGCGCGCGCGCGTCCAGTCGCCCACCGGGGACGCGCACCCGCGCCAGGTGCCCGTCGGCGGCCGCGTGCAGGCGCAGCACGCCCGGACAGGCGTCGGCTATCGCGGCGTCGCGCACGGCTGCCCGGGCCATCACGTCCGTCCGCGCTGCTCGGCGCTGCGCGCCGCAGCGGCCTCCCAGCGCGCCTCGACCCTGCCGAAGCGCCACACCGTCAGCGCCACCGCCCACACGAGCACGAACAGCCCCACGACCAGGTAGCCGGCGGTGTTGAGGTTGAAGTCGGCCAGGTGGTCGCCGAGCCAGCCGTGCAGGTGCAGCTCGGTGGAGAGCACGCCGACGATCTCGACGCCGCCCACCAGGAACGCCACACCGATCGACAGCGCTGTGATGGTGATGTTGTAATAGACCTTGCGCACCGGCCGCGAGAACGCCCAGCCGTAGGCGAAGTTCATGAACAGGCCGTCCACGCTGTCGCACAGCATCATGCCGCCGGAGAACAGCAGCGGCAGCGTCAGCACCGCGTACCAGGGAAGTCCCGCGGTGACGGCGGCAGCCGTGCCCGCCAGCAACAGCACCTCGGTGGCGGTGTCGAAGCCGATTCCGAACACGAAGCCGACGAAGAACAGCTGCCAGGTGTGCTCGATCGAGCTCATCATGCGCCCGAAGAACCGGTACATGAGGCCGCGCGCGAGCAGCTGCGCCTCGAGCTCCTGTTCGTCGTAGACGCCACGGCGCATGTCGCGGAAGACCCTCACGATCCCGAACAGCACGACCAGGTTCAGCGCCGCGATCAGCCACAGGAACGTCGCCGACAGCAGCGTTCCGGCAACGCCGCCGGCTGTCTGCAAGCCGGAGCTCGGAGCCACCACAGCCTTGAACACCGCCTTGGCGGCGATCGTGATCCCCACGCCCGCGACCATGATCACGCTCGAGTGCCCCAGCGCGAAGAAGAACCCCGTGCCCAGAGGCCGCTTCCCATCGGCCATCAGCTTGCGCGTCGAGTTGTCGATCGCGGCGATGTGGTCCGCGTCGAAGGCGTGGCGCAAGCCGAGCGTCCATGCGGTGACCGCCACCCCGATGCCGACGCCCAGCCCGTCGTAGCGGAAGTGGCGCGGCAGGATCGCCAGCGCGAAGATCCCCCAGCCGAGCGCGTTGACGGCGGCGATCGTCAGCAGCATCGCGCCGACGCGAGCGCGCTCGGCGCGCGTCGAGGATCGCCATGCCGATCCGATTCGCGCTGCCGTTGCCGCCATCGTCATCCTCCACTCGCGCCCGGAGGAGGAAGGAGCCCCTGCGCCTCAGCGGCGCACGAACCGCCCTTCATCCGAGGACTGGATTCGCGACGCTGAGGTAGGCGACCGGGCTCGTCCCCCGAGGGGGCTTCACCGTTGCGGGACAGCGCCGGAGTCTGACCGGACTTCGCTGCGCTCAACGTCACGCCGGGAGCACCCGGCGCGCCCCGATCCTACCAGCGGCCCGACGCGGATGGATCGCGCCGGCGGCAGGCGCCGCGCGGGCGGAAGGCTCCCGCAGGGCGCGCAGCCGGCGCCTGGCGAGCGGGCCGCAGACGTCTCGTCGCATCATCGAAACAGTTGCCGCACGCTGGCGTAGGATGGCGAGGAATGGAGGGCTACAGCGCAATGGGGACGCGCCCCGGGAGGCTCGCCGGACGGCGCATCCTGATCGTCGGAGCCGGCCAGCGCGACCACGGGCTGGAGGATCCCCCGGTCGGCAACGGCCGCGCGATGGCGGTGCTGTTCGCGAGCGAGGGCGCGGCGGTGACGCTCGCCGACGGAGACGCCGCGAGCCTGGAAACGACCGAAGCGCTCGTGCGCGAACAGGGCGCGGAGTGCGCCGTGATGCTTGCCGACGCGACCGATGAAGCCGGCATCCAGGCCATGTTCGCGCGCGCGCAGGGCGCCTTCGGCGGCCTGGACGGGCTCGTGATGAACGTCGGCATCGGCGCCGGGCACGGCTTCGCGGGCACCACGGTCGAGGACTGGGATCGGGTCATGGCGGTCAACCTGCGCTCGCACTTCCTAGGCTGCAAGCAGGCGCTCGCGAGCTTCGTCGACGGCGGCGCGGTCGTGCTGATCGGATCGCTCGCCGCTCGCGAGTCGATGCCGATACCCGCGTATGCGGCGTCGAAGGCCGCGCTCGAGTCGGTGTGCCGCAACGCCGCCGTCGAGGGCGCGCCGCACGTGCGCGTCAACGTGCTCGCGCCCGGCCTGATCGACCAATCGCTGGGCCGGCTCGCATCGCAGGCGAACCCCACCCGCGTGGACGTCCGCATCCCCGCCGGCCGCCACGGCAGCGCGTGGGAGGTGGCACGTTGCGCACTGTTCCTGATCAGCGATGACTCCTCCTACGTGACCGGACAGACGCTCGTGGCCGACGGCGGCCTGAGCGTGGCGCCGCGCAGCTGAGCGGCCGGGATGGACCCTATGGAGGGCTTTACGGTCCGCGGCCGTCTCTAAAGCTTTACCGTGATGGCTTTAGAGACGCTAAGGTGTGCCCATGGAGTTCGCCGACTACGCATCAACCCAGTTTGGCCAGCCACGGCGCACGCTTGGACGTCACGGCTATGTGGCCTACTTCCCTTCCCCCGTGCCACGGGCGATCGAGCTGTCCGCGCGTGCGATCCGGCTGCTGGCAGACGCAGAGGCGTCGCTAGGCCGGCTCGCTGGTGTAGGGCAACTAGTGCCAAACCCGCATCTGCTGGTCCGGCCCTACCTTCTGCGCGAGGCGCTCTCGTCCGCTCGCATCGAGGGTACGCAGGCATCGCTCGCGGATGTCTTTGAGGCTGAGGCGAGCGGCGAGCCCCCGAACGCGGATGTCGAGGAGGTGCTTAACTACATCCACGCTCTCGAATGGGGCCTTGGTCAACGGGGCGAGCTTCCGCTCGGCGTGCGTCTCATTCGCGAGATGCATCGGCGGCTGCTCGCCGGAGTGCGGGGCCGCGAGCGGATGCCCGGTGAGTTCCGCACGACGCAAAACTGGGTTGGGGAGAGCGGATCTACCATCGAGACGGCGCGGTTTGTCCCGCCGCCGCCGAATGAGCTTCCCGCATTGCTGGCCGACTGGGAGCGCTACGCTCACGAGACGGTCGAGGTTCCGCTGCTTGTCCAAAACGCATTGCTGCACTACCAATTCGAGACGCTGCACCCCTTCCTCGACGGAAACGGGCGAATTGGCCGGCTGCTGTCCGTCTTTCTGCTCGTGGAACGTGGCCGGCTCCCGGCCCCACTGCTCTATCTGAGCGCATACCTGGAGCGCGACCGCGCGCGGTATTACGAGGCGCTCCAGGCGGCGCGCCAACATGGCGATGGCCTCCCGTGGATTGAGCTCTTCCTAACGGCGGTCCACACGCAGGCCGCGGACGCGGTCGCCCGCGCGCAGCGAATCGTCGAGCTTCGCGAGCGTTACCGCGCGGCGGCCTCCGTAATCACTTCAAGCAAGGCGATGACGCTCGTCGATCTCGTTTGCGAGGTCCCGATCGTCTCCTCGCGCGCCGTCGAGGCCAGACTGGGTGTGACACGGCCGACCGCCCTTAAGCTCCTCCGACAGCTCGAAGGGGTTGGGGTGCTTCAGGAGGGAACGGTTGGGCAACGGGGTCAGCGACGGTATCTAGCCGGCGAGTTGATGGCGGCCGTGGCGGACGAGGAACTGCCTCCGACGCGCGAGAGATCGGAGCGAGCTCCGTGAGTGATGCCGCATCCGTCCATCGCGTCAGGCATCGAGGTCCCGCTGTTCTTCGATGCGGTAGGCGGCGAAGCGCTCGAGCGGGATGCGCTCAGCCTTCGAAGGCCGCGCGCGCGGCCTTGGCACCAACGCGCGACAGCTCGGTGAAGCCGTACGTGCCGTCGCTCAGCAGCTCGCTCGCCACCTCGACTGCCGCCCCGTACGCGGCGAACGCGAGCCCGCCGCCGACGGAGATGCGCTTGACGCCCAATGCCGCCAGCTCAGCAACCGGCGGCGTGCCGGGGCGCGCGAGCACGTTGACGGGGAGGTCCACCGCCGCGAGCAGTTCGCGCAGGTCCTCGGGTCGGTCGAGCGCGGGCGCATAGAGCACGTCGGCACCAGCCTGCTGGTAGGCCTGCAGGCGCGTGATCGTGTCATGGACGTCGGGGTTGCCGCGCAGGTAATTCTCGGCGCGCGCGGTGAGCACCAGGCGCACGGGACCGGCGTGCGCCGCCTCGGCGGCCGCGGCGACGCGCTCGGTAGCCACATCGATGTCGTACAGACGTTGCTCGCGGGGGTCCCAATCCTCGACCGAGCAGCCCGCGAGACCCGGCGTCGAGCGCCAGGCGCACGGTCTCGCCAACACCGGCGGAGTCCGCGGCGAAGCAGTCCTCGAGATCCGCCGACACCGGGACATCCGTGGCCGCGACGAGCGCCGCGGCATGCGCGAGCGCCTCCTCGCGACTGACGCCATAGTCGAGGCGCCCGAGGCTCGCGGCGTAGCCGCTGCTCGTCGTGGCGAGCGCGTGGAAGCCGACCGAGGCGAGCAGCTTCGCCGAGCCCACGTCCCAGGCGTTGGCGAGCAGCAGCGGGCGCTGCTCGCGATGGAGATCCAGAAAGCGCGCGGCCTTGTCAGCGTGGGTGTTCACAGCGAGGCCCACAGATGTTGCACAGCGTAGGCGCGGTACGGCCGCCAGCGCTCGCCGAGCGCCTTGGCGTCCGCGACCTGGCCGGGGTGCCCGAGCCGCTCGAGCGCGTGGCGGACGCCGAGGTCGCTCGGCAGGAACGCGTCGGGATCGCGCAGCGCGCGCATCGCGATGTAGTCGGCTGTCCACGGGCCAATTCCTGGCAGCGCGAGCAGCCGACGGCGCGCGTCCGCACGATCCGCACCGGCGTCGATGGCGAGCTCGCCGCGCGCGAGCGCAGTCACGAGCGCGAGCAGAGCGCGCCGGCGTGCAACGGGCATGGCAAGCGTCGCGGGGTCAGCATGGGCCAGCGCAGCGGCCGAAGGGAACACGTGGGTGACGGTGCCGAGCGGGCGCTCGAGCTGCTCGCCGCACTGCTCGACCAGGCGGCCGGCAAGCGTCGAGGCGCCGCGCACGGAGACCTGCTGACCGAGCACGGCGCGCACCGCGAGCTCGTGTCCGTCGACCGCGCCGGGCACGCGTCGCCCCGGCGCGCGGCGCACGAGCGGGCCGAGAAGCGGCTCTCGGCCGAGCGCCGCGGCGACGCTGTGCGGGTCGGAGTCGAGATCGAGCAGCGCGCGCGAGCGCTGCATGGCGGCGCCGAGGTCGCGCAGGTCGGCGAGCCAGTAGCGCGCGTGCACGTGCCCGTAGGCGGGACGCAGCTCGACGGCGCCGGTACCGTGCGGCAGGCGCAGGCTGCGCCGGTAGGCGCCGTCATGCACCGCCTCGACGCGGGGAACGGCGCGCAGGCCGAGGAACGCGACGAGACCGTGGGCGTCCAGCGGCGCGCGGTAGGGCAGGCGCAGCGACAGCGCGCCGCTGTCCTCGGGGCGCCCGTATTTGCGCGCGCGCATGCGCAGCGCGCTGGGCGTCAGCGCGAACACCTCCTGGATGGTGGCGTTGAACTGCCGCACGCTCTGAAAGCCCGCAGCGAACGTCACGTCGGTGATCGGCAGCGCGGTGGTCTCGAGCAGGATGCGAGCGGTCTGCGCGCGCTGGGCGCGGGCGAGCGCGAGCGGACCGGCGCCCACCACGGCGACGAGCTGGCGGTGCACGTGACGCTCGGTGTAACCGAGCCGGCGGGCGAGGCCGCGAACTCCCTCGCGGTCGACCAGGCCGTCGGCGATCAGCCGCATCGCGCGTCCGACGAGATCGGCGCGCAGATCCCACTCGGGCGAGCCGGGCGTGGCGTCGGGACGGCAGCGCTTGCAGGCGCGAAAGCCGGCTGTCTGCGCGGCGGCGGCGGACGCGAACAGGCGCACGTTCTCACGTTTGGGCGTGCGCGCGGGACAGCTCGGGCGGCAGTAGATGCCGGTGGTCTTCACGCCGCAGAACACCCACCCGTCGAAACGCGGATCGCACGCCTCGATGGCCTGCCACACGCGATCTGAGTCGAAGTCCACGCACGCACCGTGACACACCAGGACAGCTGTGTCTAGCGGGAATCGGACGTGTATGGCTGTCGCCTGTTGAAGGCCGAAAACCGCGAGATTCCACAGCGCTATCCTCCAGGCCCTGCGCATTGCGATCGTCTCCGATGTCCACGGGAACCTGACCGCGTTCGACGCCGTCGCGGCCGACATTCAACGGCGGGCGCCCGAGCTCGTGCTGCACGGTGGCGACCTGGTGCTGATGGGCGCGCAGCCCGCGCAGGTGATCGACCGCGTGCGCGAGTTGGACTGGCAGGGCGTAGTGGGCAACACGGACGAGGTCCTGTGGCGACCCGAGGAGCTGGCGCGCCAGGACGCGCGTGCGCCGAAGCTGGCGAGCCTCTTGAGGTTGATCTTCAACGAGTACGCACCCGCGACGGCGGAGCTACTCGGCGAGGAGCGGATCAAGTGGCTTCGGGAGCTCCCCGCTCAGCAGCGCGTGGAGGATCTGGTGCTGGTGCACGCCGCTCCGGGCGACCTTTGGCGGGCGCCGATGCCGGACGCGGAGGAGCAGGAGCTGTCATCCGTGTATGGGCCGCTCGACGCGAGCACGGCTGTGTACGGCCACATCCACCGTCCATACACGCGCACGCTGGCCGGGATGACGGTCGTGAACAGCGGCAGCGTGGGCATGCCTTGGGATGGCGATCCGCGCGCGTCCTATCTGCTCATCGAGGACGGACGGCCCGAGCTCGTCCGCGTGGAGTACGACGTCGAGCGCGAGGCCGCCGCGCTGCTGAGCAGCGGCTATCCAGACGCGCTACGTCTGGCCGAGATGCGCCGCCGGGGAGCGTTTTTGAGACCGGGCGCCGCACCAGCCTAGCCTGAGGCCATATGGACGACGGCGACGTCCAATCCAGGCACGCGGTTGAAGTGGCGGGCGTTGGCAGTGGCGACTCGCCATCCCGCGGACATGGCGGTGGCTGCGACGAGCCTGTCGTGTGCGCCGACTTCAGCCCCAGCCGCGGCCAGCCCAGCCCAGATCCTCGCATGGGTCCGAGCGACGAGAAGGTCGAAGGAAAGCGTCGGAAACGCTGTGAGCACACCCTCCACAAACGCCTCGCGGCGCCCGCCATATTGCTCTGTGGCTCTGTGCACACCATGCAACAACTCCGAGGCTGTAATCGCGGCGATCCCGACCTCCTCGTTCTCCCCGAGCTGCGCCTCCAAGCGCTGAGAAACCTCTTTGCTCGCGCGCGCCGCCGGCAGCCCACGCATCGCTCGCTCGAGGTCGATGAAGACTGTCGTGTCTAGGACCGTGCCCACGGATCGCCCGGCGTCGGCCCAACAGCCTCGAGCACAGCCTCCATGTCCTCGGCGAAGGCCGGATCGGGCGGCGCAACTTGCGCGAGCAAGGAGAGCGCCGCTCGCAGGGAGCGTCCGCGGAGCGGCGAGCTCGGCGCTTGGCCGTGATCATCGGGATGGACGATCACGTAGGCGGGCCGCTCGCGGTTGAGGACTACGACCTCCTCGTGATGGGCCACCGCCTCCCGGGCGCTGCGGGGGATCCGGACATCCTCGGCTTTTATCGTCGCCATAGTCATAACGCTACCAAAACCGTACGGATACGTACGGTTTCGTGCGGGTACCCCAGTCAGCCCGCGGAGCCGACTCGGCGCGTCAGGAGACGCCAGGTGGGAAGATCCGCGGGAGCAGCCCCGGAACGTCCTTGATCGAGTCGACGATCGCCGTCGGCGTGACGCGTGCTTTGAGGGCGTCCCGGCGGTACTTGCCGGTCCGCACGAGCACGCCTGGCAGGCCTGCGGCCATCGCGCCGCCGACATCGGCCTCGACGTCGTCGCCGATCATGATGCCGCGCTGCAGCCCCATGTCGGCCATCGCGGCCAGGAAGAACTCGCGCGCGGGCTTGCCGACGGTCACCGCCTCGCGCCCGGTGGCGTACTCCAGCGCGGCGGCGTAGGCGCCCACGTCGAGTGCGAGGCCGTCGGCTCGGCGCCAGTAGCGGTTGTGCTGCAGCGCCACGAGCTCGGCTCCGTCCATCATCGCGCGGAAGATCCCGTTGAGGACCTCGGGCGTGAACCCGTCGCCGAGATCGCCCAGGATCACCGCGTCGGCGTGCGCTCCGGGTGCGGCGCTCTCGAGCGCGTCCAGATCCTCGCGCAGCCCCTCGCTGACGAGCACCGTCACGGCCTCGTATCCGCGCTCGCGGCAGTGACGCTCTGCCATCGCCGCCGGCGTGAGCACCTCCTCGAGGGACACGTCGAACCCCATCTCGAGCAGGTGCTCGCGTACCGCGCGCCGCGAGCGTGACGTGGTGTTCGTCATCAGGCGCACGCCTGCGCTCAGCTCGCGCAGCTCCAAGAACGCCTGGTGGGCTCCCGCAATCGGCTCGTCGCCGACGTACAGGACGCCGTCGACGTCGAGCAGAACGCCGAGCGAGCCGTCTTTGTCAGCGGTCATCGTGGAACTTTAGGGGCAGGGGCAGCCCAGGGTCAGGCTGAAGCGGCGCGACGCGCCCAGGCCTGCAGGAAGGCCTCGGCGGCGACGACGTCCAGAGGCCGGGCATAGAGGAAGCCCTGGCCGCTGTCGCATTGCTCGTCCTGCAGCATGGACAGCTCCTGCTGCTGCTCGATGCCCTCGGCGAGCGTCTCGATCGACAGGGCCTTGCCGAGCTGCACGAGCGTGTGCACGAGGGTCTCACCCTCCACCTCCTCCGTCAGCCGGGACACGAACGACCGGTCGATCTTCAGCGCATCGACGGGAAACCGCTGGAGGTGGGCCAGGGAGGAGTACCCGGTGCCGAAGTCGTCGATCGCTATGCGCGCGCCCAACTCCCTGATGGCGGTCAGCCGCCGTGCTGTGTCCTCGATGTTGCCCATGAGCGTCGTCTCGGTGATCTCGAGGGTCAGCGCGCTCGGCTCCAGCCCGCTCGCCGCGAGAGCGTCCCGCACGTCTGTGACGAACGCGTCGGAATCGAGCTGGCTTCCAGAGACGTTGACCGCCATCCCGATCGGATGTCCAGCCGCGCGCCATTTCGCACCCTGACGGCAGGCCTCCTGCAGGACCCACTTCCCGACGGCGATGATCAGCGCGGTGGTCTCCAGCAGGGGAATGAACTCACCGGGTGCGACGACGCCTCGCGTCGGATGTCTCCAGCGGAGCAGGGCCTCCACCCCGGTGGGGCTCATGTCGCGCAGATTGAACGTGGGCTGATAGACCAAGAAGAACTCGTGGTTGCGCACGGCATCGCGCAGGTCCGCGTCGAGCTCGATTCGGTCGTTGACCGCGTCTTGCATGCCGGACTCGAACACGACGTAGCGGTTCTTGCCGTCCCACTTGGCCTGATACATCGCGATGTCCGCGTCGCGCAGGAGCTCCTCGGCCGATGATCGCGGGGCCGTCGCGATGCCGATGCTCGCGGTCAAGGTCAGATGAGCCTCGTGCGCTCCCGCGAGTATGAACGGCTCCCTGAGCGCCTCCTGAAGACGCTCGGCGATCCGCTCGGGGCCCTCCTCCGGCGAGAGCTCCCCGGCGATCACGACGAACTCGTCCCCGCCGACGCGTCCCAGCGTGTCGGTGTCGCGTACGACGTCGTCGAGCCTCTCCGCCACCGCTCGCAGGAGCTCGTCGCCGGCGCCGTGGCTGAGCGTTTCGTTGACGCGCTTGAAGCCATCGAGACCGATGAACAGCGCCACCACCGGGGTGTTGTTGCGACGCGCGTGCACCAGCAGCTGCTCGGCGCGATCCAGGATCAACGTACCGTTCGGCAGGCCGGTCAACGCGTCGTGGGTGCTCATGAACGCGAGCTCCTCATCTGTTCGCTCGCGCTCGCTGTCAAAGGCCTTGGAAACCTGAATGAAGCCGAACTCGAGGCCCAGCTGCAGCATGTCCAGGGCTTGCGAAAGCGCCCCGGAGGAAACGTCCAGTTGCGCGGCGCTCTGCTGCAGCACCTCGGCCACCGCGTCGCGCCAGCACAGGCAGTGCATGATCACCTTGTTCAGCGACGCCGTGCGCTGGGCCGCCAGCTCGCCGTAGAAGAGCCAGGTTTCTGCGCTGGCCTCACGCGCCGCCTCGGGACTCTCCCCCGCGAGCCAGCGGGCCAGCGCGATCGTGGAGGTCCTGCTGTTGCGTTCGGCGCCGTCCTGGAGCGCCGCATCGATGCGCAGGCCTCTGGCTCGCTCGACCGTACGGTCGAGCACATCATCGACTCGCGCCTTGAGCGCCTCGCCCAGGCGATGGACGTCCTCCCTGAGCTCGCGCATGGGAGTGGGCGGCGGCAGCATCTGATCCCCCTCCAGGCCCGGGGATGGCCGTTGAATGATCATCGCAGCATCAGTCCACTACAGCCCGGACTGCTCCCCTCCGATGGGCGACCGACCACGCGCGCTTCCAGAGCTCGGATCGTGCGGTGGTGGCCTGGGGGTGATAGCGGGTAGCAGACTGCCATGATACATATCGTTAACAGTTGTTTCCAATAGTCACAGAACTCTTAGGAAATCTGCTGGTGGCAACCCACGCGCGGCGTCTGTCGATCGTTGCGGCGCTCGCGCCTGCTTGGCGGTCGTGTCGCGCTCCGCCATACGATGGTCGGCTGTGAGCCTCGTGAGCGCGGTCATCGCCCGGCGCATGCGCCTGCCGCGCGCGCAGACCCGCGACGTGGTGTGCGAGCGCGACCTGCGCGTCACGATGGATGACGGCGCGGTCCTGCTTGCCGACCGCTACGTGGCGCGCGCGAGCAGCGAGGGGCCGCAGCCGACGGTGCTCGTGCGCTCGCCCTACGGACGCCGGCAGCTGTTCGGCCTGCTGTTCGGGCGGCTGCTCGCCGAGCGCGGCCTGCAGGTCGTCGTGCAGAGCGTGCGGGGCACGTTCGGCTCGCAGGGCACGTTCAGCCCGTTCGACGAGCGCGCCGACGGCCTGGCCACGCTGCGCTGGATCCGCGCGCAGGGCTGGCACGCGGAGCGGATCGGCATGATCGGCCCCAGCTATCTCGGGCTGGTGCAGTGGGCAGTGGCGCTCGACGCCGGAGACGACCTCGCCGCGCTGGCGATCGAGGTCAGCGCCTCGCAGTTCCACGGCCAGACCTACCTGGGAGGCAGCCTCGCGCTGGAGACGGCGGGCTCATGGCTGGTGCTCGTCGCCGCCCAAGAGCGCCGGCTGGCCCCGCTGGCGATGATCCGCGGCCTGCGCCGCCTGCCGTCGCTGTTCGCGCAGCTGCCGGTCGGCGAGCTCGACACGCGCGCCACCGGCGCCGAGGTCGCGTGGTTCCGCGAGGCGCTGGCCAGCCCCGGACGCGATGACGCCTACTGGGTCGCCCGCGACTTCGCCGCGGGCGTGGGCAAGGTGGCCGCTCCGGTACAGCTCATCGGCGGCTGGCAGGACATCTTCCTGCCGTGGATGCTCGAGGACTTCGCCGCGCTGCAGGCCGCCGGGCGTGCCCCGCAGCTGATCATCGGCCCGTGGACGCACACCTCACCCGGGATGCTCGCCGCCGGGCTGCACGAGGGCCTCGGCTGGCTGCGCGCCCACCTGCTCGGAGATGACCGGCTGCTGCGGCCGTCCCGCGTGCGGGTGCTCGTCACAGGCGAGCGCTCGGGCGGCGGCTGGCGCGAGCTGCCGAGCTGGCCGCCGCCGGGCACGGGCGAGCGCCGCCTGTGGCTCGCGGCCGGCGCGCGCCTGCAGGACGTGGAGCCGGTCGAGGACCCCGGGGGCCGGGACGAGGACCTCGGGGGCGGGGACCGCTACCGCTACGACCCCGCCAACCCCACGCCGTCGCTCGGCGGGCCGGTGCTGCTGGCGCGCGAGCCGGTGCTCGACAACCGCGCGCTCGAGGCGCGGGACGACGTGCTCACCTACACCGGCGCGCCGCTGCGCGAGATCGCAGAGGCGATCGGCCCGGTGCGCGTGGAGCTGTACGTGCGCGCCAGCTCGCCGTACTTCGACCTGTTCGCACGCGTGTGCGACGTCGACGCCGACGACGCGTCGTGGAACGTATGCGACGCGCTCGTCCGCGTCGCGCCTGGCCGCTTCGACGCGGCCGCGGACGGCACCGTGCGCGTCGCGTTCGAGCTGTGGCCGATCGGCCATCGCTTCGCCGCCGGCCACCGCATCCGCCTGCAGGTCTCCTCCGGCGCGCACCCCCGCTACGCGCGCAACCCCGGCACCGGCGAGGACCTCGCCACCGCGACGGCGCTGCGCCCGGTCGACATCGCGGTGCTCCACGATTCCCAACATCCATCCGTGTTGGCGCTGGCCGCCGCGCAGCCGACCGGCGAGCCGCGCTCGGATGGCTCAGCCGCGCTGGGAGGGTGAGGAGCAGGGGTCGGGTCAGGCGGTGTCGGCCTCAATCGAGCAGCGCGGACATGCGTTTTCCGCCCTGGTACCAATACAGCTCGCTGCCGTGCAGCCCAAGCACACGCGGCTTGATGTCTGCGCCGGACGCGAGCAGCCGGCTTCCCGTCCGATCGAGCGCGTGGACTTCATAGAAGCCCGGCGCTTCAGCGATCCATGCCACAGCTCCGTCGCTCTTGACCACGATCGCCGTCGTTTCGCCAACGCCGATGTTGTTGGGGTCGGAAGCTCGCGTCGGGCCGGTCGGGACCTTGTGCAGGACACGACCGTTGCGGAGATCCCGGACCACGACAAGCCATTCGTTGTGGCTCCCGCCTTCTCCGCCTTCGCTCGAGGTCATCGATTCTTCGAACGCCACGTCCGACCCGTTCAGCGCGAGGTTGCGGATGCCACTGCCAGCGCTTCCTCCTCCCCCGCCGTGGCCTTCTGGTGGGGTGCCCAGTTTGTATGACCGGACGCGCCGACGCGCGCATCCGCGAATCGCCGTGAAGTGCACCTGGTAGTGGCTCTCGCCATGCACTGTTTCGAGAGTTTCCGTCGCCGATTCCCGGATCGTGTAGACGAACGCCTGCCGATCCGAGCGCAGGACGCGAGCGTTGCGCGGGGGGCACTGCGCCGACGCGCCGTGGCCTACCGGCGCTGCTCCCGCACCCGCAGCCTGGGCCAGCATCGCTGCGATGGTGCCAATGCCGATCGTGAACCGCCGCATGGCTCTAGAACACCTGCAGCCGGTGCGCAAGTTGCGGTTGTCCACCGATGTTCGGTCTCATTCCGGCGCGCGTGCCGCCCATCCGCTCCAGCGCTCGACGTCAATCGCGAGCACCGGGCCCTGCGGCCGCTGCTGGGGATACCTGCGCGCCAGGAGCTGGACTGCGCCACCGGCCTCAGACTCATCCAAACCGAGCACCCGCGCGGTGCCATCGGCGCGGGCCCACCACAGCGCGTCCCAGTCGTTGTCGTCGTAGTGGTCTACGAGCACCGAGACGCGCGGGTTGGACCTGACGTTCTGCAGGCGGCGCAGCTCTGTGGTGCGCTTCGGCTTGGCGTCGACGACGCTGTAGATCGTCTCGCCGGCCACAGCGAAGACGATCGGCACGAGGTGCGGCTGGCCGTGCGCGTCGACCGTCGCCAGGCGTGCGACGCGCGCTTCGCTGAAGCGGCGTCGCGCGTCCTCGGCGGTCACTCGCCGTTGAGCTCGGCGATCGCGTCCTCCCAGCGCTCGAGCGCGCGTTCGACCGGTCCCTGCGTCGCCGAGGGAATCCAGCGCACGACCCGCCGCACGCCGGCCTTCTGAAACTCCTCGAGCGCGGCCGCCTTCGCGGGCGCGCCCATCACGATCACGTCGATCGGGCGATCCGCGCGCGCCCACAGCTCCCGCGCGCGAGCGAGCAGGTCTTCGCCGGTGTTGTTCGGCAGCCACGCGTCGCCGAAGCGCAGCACGCGATCGAGCACCGTCGGGCCGTTGCCACCGACGAGCACCGGCGGGTGCGGCCGCTGCGCCGGCTTCGGCCAGGACCAGATGCGCTCGAAGTCGACGTGCTTGCCGTGGTAGCTGGCCTCGTCCTGCGTCCAGATCGCCTTCATCGCCTCGACCCGCTCGGCCATGATCGCCATACGCACGCGCGGATCGGTGCCGTGGTTTTCCATCTCCTCGCGGTTCCAGCCCGCGCCCACGCCGAACTCCAGGCGCCCGCCCGACAGGTGGTCGACGCTCGCGACCTCCTTCGCCGTCGTGATCGGGTCGCGCTCGATCACCAGGCAGATGCCGCTGCCGACGCGCAGCTTGCTCGTCGTCGCCGCGGCCGCCGTCAGCGCCACGAACAGGTCGTACGTGTGGAAGTATTTCCGCGGCAGCTCGCCGCCGGCCGGGTATGGGGTGGCGCGGCT
Organism: Solirubrobacteraceae bacterium; assembly: GCA_050012835.1. Lineage (GTDB taxonomy): Bacteria > Actinomycetota > Thermoleophilia > Solirubrobacterales > Solirubrobacteraceae > Palsa-744. The sequence goes on from JBEKGK010000022.1 coordinate 17,087, forward strand.
GGCCGGGATGTGCGTGTGCTCGGGGAAGAACAGCGACTCGTGGCCGCGCTCCTCGACCAGGCGCGCGAGGGCGCCGGGGCTGACGCCGTCGTGGGTGGGGAAGTAGCCGATGCCGAAGTCCATTGGGGGGCGAGTCTAGCGGGGGTCCAGAGAGCGGCAGTATCTGCTTTTGTCTGCGTTTGCAGATAGACGCGCCGAGGCCGACCAGTCCACCGCCGACGGTGCGTACTAATGTCTGCACGAAACGCATCGAATTGATACGGATTGCGCCCATACGCCTTACGAGACTGGCGGTATCTGCCTCTGTTTGCGTTTGCAGATAGAGATGGCCGCTGCCTCAGATTTGCGGGCATTGGTGCACCGCGCAAGATGTCTAACATCCTTGATCGGGATGACTGACAGCCTGCACAGCCGCAAGCTCAGAGACCAACTTGTGGCCTTTGCCTGGGACGAGTGGGCGCAAATGGGACTGCTCGCAACACCGCATAGACGCAGCCCGTGGGCGCAGGACCCCGAGGCGCTGATCGTGTTCACGCTCGAGGTCGCCCGGGCCGAGCCGCGCCTGTTTGACGAGCTTCTCGACTGGATGCTTGTCAACGAGCCCTTGCTGAGCGTCCGGAGGCTTCGCGCGATGTGCATCGACGAGGTCGATCGAGCGCTCACAGCGGCCACGCTGGCATGGCTCGCCCACCAGCGTCCTCGGGCACGCCTCGGCGCCGGGACAGAGAAGACCGCCCCGTCGACGCTTCGACCACTGTTTCAATCCGCGATCCAAGTTGGCGAGCCCGACAATGAGTTTGCGTCTGCCGGCTGGTTGCGGCCACCCCTCTCGCCATCCCACAAGTCCCGACAGCCCGACCCGAAGGCACCCATCAACCTCGCCTTCCGGCTCCGTCAGATTCTCGGCGTCGGCATCCGTGCGGAGGTCGTTCGGATTCTGCTGACCACCGCGGCCCCGTGGGCTAACGCCCAGACCCTCGCCCGATCAACGGGATATGCGAAACGCAACGTCCACGACGCACTCGCCGGGCTGAGCGCCGCAGGGGTCGTGACGGCAATCACCGTCGGGGCCGAACGGCGCTACGTAGCCGACCGTCCCGCGTGGGCTGCGCTACTCGGCAGTGAACCCGTCGAACTGCCGGCTCACCGCGACTGGCCCCAGCTACTTGCCGTCCTCAGACGTGCGCTGCGATGGCTGGAGCAGCCGGAGCTCATAGCCGTGTCGGACTATCTGAGCTGGAGCATGGCCCGCGACCTGGTCGAGCTCGCTAGCGATGACCTCGCCTTCGCCGGTATCCCGACACGCTCCAGCTCATCTCCGGACAGCACTTGGCGCAATCTCGAGGAGGTTCTCAAGGATGTGCTCGTCATCATTGGTGCGGACGCTCGCGTGCCGCAATAACGAGCTGGGTTGGGCTCTCGATCAACCCGAGATCTTCCGCGAGCTCTTCGGGTGGGATCACGCGAATGGACCCGACTGGGTCATAGCTCAGCAGCTTGGTATCGCTGCTGCAAATGATCTCGGCGCTGTTTTCGAGGGCTCCGCAGAGGATGTGAAGATCAGCGATGTCCATGGACTCGAATGTGACTGGGAAGGCAGCGGTCGCGGCGGACAACAGAGCCTCGCGATCCTTGCCGGTGACCGCGTGCAGGAATTCGCCGAGCGGCCGTCCCACCAGGCCGGCGTACTGACCGAGAGAACGACTGAGGGGCGCCCGCGCCATGCTCGCCGGCTCGAACAGCACTTTGAACGCTTGCAGGAACGGCTCGAGCTCCTGCTCTGAGTAGGTGCGCGGCACACGCTGGCCCGGTCCCTTGACGCCTTGCTGAGTAGCCCGCCACCAGAACTCAGCACCAACAACGTCGGTGATGAACCCGTCGAGGACGGGGGTGCGTTGCGCCGCGAGCGCCAGCAGCGCGAAATTGGGCCCGGCGGGACGATGAAACGCGCCCCACAGCACAGTGGTGTCGAAGGCGACGCGCATCGACCGCCGGGCAAGCGTCCTAGTCTTCGGCTCGCATGTGCTCGGTGAGATCTGCCTCTGAAGGCAGGTCGCTCTCACCGTGCAGGCGCATGAGGCCTACCTGCAAGCTGTCCAGACTCTCCCGGGAGCTCGCCGGGCGCGTGTCGCGCTCGAACTGCGCAGCCGGGATGCGCCAAGACCCACCGGGCCCTCGCGTCCCTTCGATCCGCTGCCTCTGCAACCACTTGTACACCGCCTGAGTGGTCACGCCGAAGCGCGCCGCGACATCACCCACGCTGAGGTACGCCGGCTCGGGACGCTGGCGAGAGAGCACATGCTCTCGCCACTGAGATGCCATCTCGACCGCGCGTACTCGCCGCTCGACCCCCAGGTGCTCGACATCGGCCGCAGCACGCAGCAGCCCAGCAAACTCTGCGGCAACCAAGTCCGCGCCTCCGCCGGGCTCGTGCAACGCCTCGAGACATCTGCGCAGACTGTCGCTGGCGAACAGTCCGGCGTCATCGAGCGTCTGGAGGCTCTCAACGGTCAGTTGCGCGTACTGATCCTCATACAGGTCGAGGGCACCGAGACTACCGACGATCTCCTTGGCGATCACATGCATCAGCGCCTCGCGCCGGCTTCCGTCCGCGTCGATCGCCGCACGCCACAGCACGACTCGGTCCTCGGGGCTCAGTATCTCCATCGGCCTATCGTAGCTCGCAAGCCAAAATATGCAACTCTTGCAACCTGTCGGCTCGTGAATGCTCAACGTTGAGGCGCCGCGATGGCGGATCGACGATCGGATCAGGCCCTCGGCCGCGAGCCAGAGTTCGCGATGTCCTCCGGATCCTCGATCACGAGGCGCAGGCCGAGCGACGCGACAGCACGCAGCGTCTCGGCAAGCCGCGCGGTGGGCTTGCCACGCTCCAGCTCGCTGAGGAAGCGCACACCTACCCCGGCGCCCAACGCGGCATCCTCGAGCCGAAGCCCACGGGCACGGCGCGCGGCGCGCAGAGCGGCGCCGAGCTCGGCTGGGGTTGATACGTCGATCGTCTGCGACATTTTCCCGATCGGGACAAAAACTAGCATTTGTGGCGGCCTCCGGGCCAAATTGTCCCGAACGGGATTTCCGGCCAAGGGCTGGGTTTCCCTCCCGGGGCCGCAATATCTGCTTTTGTTTGCGTTTGCAGATAGAGATGGATCAACGCCTCAATCCGTACACGCCCGGGTCGGGCATCAAGCCGCTCAAGCTTGCGGGCCGCGACGGCGACCTCGAGGCTTTCGGGGTGCTATTGGAGCGCCTGGCGAGCGGCCAGCCCGAGCGCAGCTTGATCTACTCGGGACTTCGCGGCGTAGGCAAGACGGTCTTGCTGCTGGAGTTCGAGACGCTCGCGCGCGAGGCGGGCTGGGTGTGCAACGACGTCGAGGAGGTCGGCTCGGGCGACTTTCGCCAGACGTTCGCGGAGCTCGCCTACCAGATGCTGCTGTCGATGAGCCGACGCGAGCGGATGCGCGCACGGGCGACCGCCGCGCTGGGCGTCCTGAAGGCGTTCTCGGTCGGAGTGCCGGGCGGCTTCACCGCCAAGCTGGACGTCGAGGCGGCCAGCGGCACCGCCGACAGCGGCGATCCCGAGCGCGACCTGGCGGTGCTGCTCGTGGAGGTCGGCCAGGTGGCGCAGAGCGGCGGCACGGGCGCGGTGTTCTTCCTCGATGAGATGCAGGCGCTCGACGCCACAGCGCTCGCGGCGGTGTGCATGTCGATGAACCGCGTCGGCCAACGCGGCCTGCCGGTCGCGCTCGTCGGCGCCGGCCTGCCGCCGCTGCCACGGCTGCTGCGCGCAGCCAAGCCTTACGCCGAGCGGATGTTCGCCTACCACGAGCTCGACCGGCTCTCCGACGCCGAGGCGCGCATGGCGCTCGTCGCGCCCGCGGCCCTGCGCGAGGTCGAGTACGAGGCGCCTGCGGTCGAGCTGGTCCTCAAAGCGTCAGCCGGCTATCCGCACTTCATCCAGGAGTACGGCCGCGTGCTCTGGAACGAGGTCGACAGCTCGCCGATCACCGCCCGCGACATCAAGGGCGCCCAAGCGCTCATCACCGAGGCGCTCAGCCGGCGCTTCTTCAAGGATCGCTTCGAGATGGCCTCCGACGCCGAGCAGCGCTATCTGGCGGCGATGGCCGACCTCGGGGACGGGCCGGTGCGGTCGGCTGATGTGGCGCTTCGTGCCGGCTACAAAGAGCGCGGCAGCACGTCGGTGCTGCGCGAGAGTTTGCTTCGCAAGGATCTCCTGTACAGCCCGCGGCGTGGGCTTGTTGACTTCACGGTGCCGCTGTTCGCGGGGTATCTGCGCCGGCAACACCCGCTGGCCAGCTTTGCGGACGAGTAGCGGCGGAACGGTGGTTTTGTTGGGCTTTGTTTGCGAAGGCGGATAAAGCGGCACGCGACGTTAAGCCTGCAAGCCCGGTAGGGATGTTTCCCTACGTTTAGCCCGCTCGAATCGCCTCCAGATCGCCTTTCATCTCCTGCGCGGTAGCGAAGCGCTCAGTACGGTCCGAGGCGCAGGCCTTAACCAAGAAGTCAGCAAGGCCGTCCTTCAAGTCTGATCGGATCGTCCTGGGATCGATCACCGGCTCCCCCACCGTGGGCTTAGACGCCGGGTAGGGATGATGGCCGTTGCACAACAACTGGTACAGCATCACGCCCACCGCAAAGAGGTCGGTAGAGACGTCCCACCGGGTCAAGTCAGCATCGGGAGCTTGATACGGTGGCGTCCCAGACTGCGTGTGCACGGGGTCGCCGACGCGCGAGGAGATGTTGAAGTCGAGCAGCTTCGCGCCCGTTCGCGTCAGCATCACGTTGAGAGGCTTGATGTCGCGATGAACCAAGCCCTTATCCTGGAGTTCCATCCACTCTTGGTACTCGGCCTCGGAGAGCTCGCCGTCGTTCGTCTTACGGTCGAGCTCCGCGATTCGGGCCGAGTCGGGATGAATCGCGACCAGAGCGTTGAGGATGTCGAGCGCGACCTCGATGGCCTCCCGGTCCCGGAGGTGCCGCCTACCGGTGGCGTACTCGTCGAGGGACTCGCCATCGATGTACTCGGTAATCAGGTACCAGTCGCCGGCATGAGTCTTCCCAGCCCAGAACACTTCCACCACGTTGGGGTGGTGGATCTTGCGGAGTGCCCCGATCTCCCGACGGACGGCATCGTAGCCGGCGGCGTTATCAAAGAGCTTAAAGGCACGCTCCTCGCCCTCGACGTCGTCGCAGACTCGGTAGACCTTTGAAAAACCGCCCTGGCCGAGAATAGCGAGGATCTCGAATCGTCCGTCGATGACGTCTCCGACGCAGTAGTCCGTCGCCTTCGACCCGACCGACGACTCTACTTCGGCCGGATCTGGTTCCGGAAGCCCGTCGCTGTCACTCAATCGCTTCCCCACCGCCACGGCCGGCTCGCCTCCGGGAGTCACGCGAGCCAGGAGCGCCTCATGGCAGTACACAATCTTGTCGGGCCCTCCAGCCAGCCGGAAGCTCAGATCGATCTTGCCAAACTCAGCCGCGCCGATGGCTGCTTGCTGTTCCTTAACGCGGCGCCGAAACTCAAGGGCAAGCTCCGCCGCCCAGCTGAGTGCATCGTCCGGCACCTCCATGTCGGGATTCGGCCACAGCAACTTGAGCAGTCCGTTCACAGTGTTGTCTGCGGCCTTTCGATCCCGACCGCTGAGATTGTTGCCCCACTCGATCCGCCCCCGCGCGACCTCGAGACGCGACACGCGCCGGAGCTGACTCCAGCACTCAGCCACGAAGTCCGATACGAAGCCGAAGTGGGACGTAAAGTACGACGGGTCGAGCTTGGGGACGTCCCAACCAGGCAAATAAGCATGGATTCGGTCGTGAAACGCGGTGTCATCCCGCATCTCCTTCGGCATCGGGCCAAAGAGGTGACCGAGCCGCAGTTGGTCGTGCACGTCAACGTCGAAATTCCCGACCATGACGATTCCGCCGTCGGCGCGAATGCTCTCCTTGCCGCGGCTGAACTCCCCCGACTCCATGTAGCCCTTGAGGATGTTGACCCCTTCCTTGGTATCGAACGACACACCGGACACCTCGTCGAAGCAGATGACGTCGTACTGGGCGACGAGCCCTCGCCGACCGGTCGCGTTGTTGACGAACATGTTTGCGACTGTTGCTCTGCCGCCTGAGACCAGATGGGCGTAGGGCGACACCTGTTGAAAGAGATGTGACTTACCGGTGCCGCGTGGCCCGAGCTCGACGGCGTTGTAGTTGGGCATGACGAACGGGACCATCCGCGCGATGAGGATGTCCTGCTCACGAGGCGTAAAGCGCGCCGGCTCAAAGCCGACGCTTCGCAGCAACAGCTCGCGCCACTGGTCGAGGGGGAAATGTGCCCGACCGGCGACAAAGGTGTCGCGGGCGTCTCGTGTCGACATCTGGATCGGCCGTACCGAGTCGATGCGGAAGGGCTGACCACCAGATTCTTTCCCCAGCGCGGCAATGTACTCAAGCGTGACCTCTGCGTAGAAGCCGCCCGTGAGCATGCGATCGTGCTCGTTGACGAGCTGGTCGGAGATGTGGATATCGCTGAGCTGGAGGCTCGGCAGTTCAGCCTTGTAGGCATCGGCTCTGGCGTCGAGTCGGGCACGCAGCAGGTCGATGATTTTGACCTTGCCCTTCTCCCGGGCGTGCGACTTGAACAGCTCCTCGTCGCCGGGTCGCACCGTGCGCTCCTTCATCGAGCGCTCAACCATGGCAATGCCCTGCGCGATCTCGTCAGGATCAGTTGTGGCGCAATATCGTCCCAGCAGAAACTCGCCTACATAGGTGGGTACCGGGTACTGACCGCGAAACTGCTGGGCGAGATCCTTTCGGACCAGGTAACCCTCAAACACCTCAGCGGCAAGCTGGTCGAGTCCGTCGAGCGTGGTCACCGATTCTTCCCCACGATTAGCTCGCGCTGGACGAGTATTTCGCCGTCGGGAGCGACGAACACGAGGTGGGCGAGCTGGCCCTCGAGCTCCTCGTTTGGCACTAGCAATGACACCTTGCCAGCGCTGGCAGTCTCTCGAACTTCCTCGACAATGCTCGTCTTTGGATCAGCGGCCAGCGCACGCAGGTCGACCGCTACGCCGCGCTCTACACCGGTGACTTCAATACGGCAAAGCAAGCCGAGCCAGGTGATCTTGGTTATCTCCGGTCCCGCAGTCGCGGTTCCTGACACGCCGGCCATCACGCTCAGCCGAGGCACGATGCACTCCTGTGGGCTGACGCCGCCATGCTCATAGTGCTTTCCCGCCTCGAAGCAGGTAACGCCGGGAGCGAGGGCAATGCGGACGTCTTGATTCCAGAACCAGGGCACGGTCGGGACATCGACGATCGCGCCGTCCTTGAGGCGTGCGCAGCGACCCTTCTTGATCTCCGCCGTCGCGAGCGGGAGGTCGACTTTCCCCATAGGGATAGGTAGCAGGAGCCAGCCGTGATCAGTGATGAGGTCGACTCGCTTCCATCCGGCATCGAGAAGTTCCCGAATGCGCGCGACGATGCGACCCACTTCCTCGTCCAGGTACTCAACGAGTCGCACACCGACGTCGTGGCCGCGGTGGTCGATGTCTCCGGCTTCCGTCCACGCCGTCCCTGCTGGGTCGCCCGACTCGGTGGGGCCGAGGACCTGCACGGCGACCTCAACCATGAGGGACCGGAGCACCTGGATCGACGCCTTAGTCCCAGTCGCAGCCCTGACCGAGTAAAGATCCAGCCCGGCCGCGAGTGCTCCATCGGCGACTGGAACGAGGGCAGGCTTGGCCGTCTCCGTCACCGTCGGCAGGACGGCCAGGCTAGTGGCGAGCGCGACCTCGCAAGACTGGCCCGCGAGTCGATCCACAACGCGATGGGCGACGTCGAGCCTCAGCCCATCCACAAAGACCGTGACCGTTCCCGGTGTGCTCGACGCACGTGGGCCGGCCTCATATGTACCAGCGTTCGCCAACGGGCCGATCGCTGCCTGAAACGCGCTCGCTACCGCATCCAGCCACGGGCAATACATAGCCGCTACCGCGGCAACGACAGCGTCTCGATCGGCTGGTGCAGGCGCCGTGGCCAGGGCACGCAGCGCCGCATCGTCAGCCTGCCATCCGCTCTCCGCGTACTCGCGTGTAAGAACGCTCAGGCCGCCGACCGGTTCTCCGGCGGTCCGCTCAGCGAGCAGGGCGAGCTGCTCGACCGCGAAGGCGAGGGGAGCAAGACCCAGATCAGCCCATACGGTCCTTCGTCGCCAGGCGTGCTCGGCATCGAGGCGCGCCGCTTCCTTGCGGGCGCCGTCGGCGGTCAGCGCCTCGAAGTCACGCAGCTGGTTGCGCAGCTGGTCCTCGGCTTCCTCATTGTCCTGGGGCCACGCGTCGTTGTGCTCGAATGACAGCTTCATCGGCTTCGCCTGGCGCAGCCTCTCAGCGATGCCGAGGTACCGCTGTGGCATCTCGGCGAACCGCAGCCAGACCTGCGCCCAACCACCGGCTCGCTCGCCGAGCTTCTGTGCGCCTGTGACCGGACCCTCGGTCGCTGGGTTGAACCCGAGATTCTCGACGCACTGCTGCACGAAGGCAGCCCACCGCTTGCCGTCCAGCCGCTCGCGATAGCCCGTCGGCTCATCAAGCCAGCCGAGCAGGATGCTGATCGGGTCGGGGTTGACCAAGTCGTTGAAGAAGTCCGCGTCTAGCGCCTGCTTGGCCAACCGTTCTACCCGCTCGTCGAGCAGCTTCCCGAGGGCCAAGGCCAGGGCGTTGGCGGTCTCGGCACCGTCAGCGATGGGGAGGCCAAGTCCGCGTTCGGCATTGGTCAGGAATGCCCGGATCGACCACTCGCGCTTGCTCTTCGGCTGGGTGAACTCGTGACTGCGATACTGCAGCTCGGCTATGGGTGCCAACTTGGGTGGGCACGCCTCAATAGCCCGGAGCTCACCACGAGCCACCCCCGGCAGATAGACGATGGGCGGGCGAGTCGGTAGGCCGATGTCGATCGTGCGAGCTAGGACGCAACGGATCCAATATGCCGGACCTTGGCGCTGATCGGGGTTGTACTCGCCGAGAGTAACTATCGGAAGCCGATCGGCCAGACGACTAACGACTGGTCGCCACTGGCCCGACTCATCGGGCCACAGCAGTGCGACTGGCTGCTCCACCGCATTGGCGTTGTACTCCAGCGCCCCTTCGAGACGAGTTACCACTCGGTCGAGCACGGTCTCGCTCATGTTCGTCCCGCCCGCTCCCGTGCAGCTTGCTTCTCGGCGAGCGACAGGTGAATGTCATTGCGGCGCTCAGAGCCATCGGGATTCTTACCGCGATCCTTCTTCCAGTGAACGTTGAAGGGCGAGCGCAAGACGCCCGCCTCTACGAACGGCCTTATGTTCAGCCGAACACCGTCGTTGAGGTCAGGTTCCCACCCAACGGGTTGCTCGTGCAGCGCCTTCCAGCGGACGTAGATGTCGCAGGGCTTTTCGCCCTCGAGGATCGCCTCAAGCTTGCGCTGCAGATCCCGCGCCGCGGAAAGGCGCGTCCCCGCGCCGGGGACGTCGTCGCGTGCCGCCGCCCGCTGGCGTTCGATCCAGTCCTGTCCGAGATAGGTGTAGGCGAGCTTCTCGAGCGCCCTGCGGTCAAGCCGGTGATAGTTCACCAGCGCTGAGAACCCGTCGCGAAGCCCATCCCAGACTTGCCACACAAACGGGCGATTCCCAAACAGAGCGCAGTGCTGTTTGAAGAATTCGTCTCGCAACCAGTCTGCCAGGGTTCTTCTATTGCTTCCGGTCTGGTCAAGCAGCTCCCTAACCTTCCCGATCGACCACGCCTCACCGAACGCCGCCAAAAGCAGCTGCTGCATTCGTTCAGCTGCGGGCGGCTCCCCCGCGACGGATGGCAAACAGACAATGCCATCCTGGTCTGCGAATCTTTCGAGGTCGTCGGGCCCCGCCTGCCCCGGCCAGCAGTAGCCGAGCAACCGAGCGACCGCGACCTGCAGCGGCGCCGTCGACACCTCCGGGCGCCCCTCGAACAACCACTGCGTCGGATCATCCGACCACGGCTCCGGGAGCGGGCCGGCCTCTTCAGCGACCTTCTGCCAGCGACGAAGATCAAAGGGCACCTTTACCATTGTGTTGCACGTCACTCCGACCGACTGATCAATAGCGCGAATCTCGTGAGCAAGCTCGCCAGAGGCAGCAAAGTGCCAGATGGCCGACAGGTGTGCCTCCTTGTGAGGCGAGATCACTACGCCGACATTCTCGAATTGCTCCCCGCCATAGAGGGTAACCGGCAACTCCCCCATCTTCTGCACGGCCACGCCCTTCCGTGCCCACGCTGCCCGGCCTGCGATCGTTGCTCGGCCATGCGCCGCCGCGTCCATGAGCTCGCCTTTTCCGCCCTCCCACAGGAGCACCGAGTCGCGTCCCGTGAACGGCGCCGTGGCAGGAGGTGTGCCTTGTTGCCGCACCCAGCCCCCGACGATCTGAGGAAACTCCCAGTGGAACCTACGAAACTTGGGGCTATCACCTGTGGTGATGCCGCCTAGTCCATCTGCGTACTGTTCCAGCAAGGGCAGATCTGACCAACCCTCTAGCGTCGCAACACCGGCTGGATGGTTCCGCTGCTCGCTTTGGCTGACCTGCGTGACAGGTCCGACTTGAATCGTGCTCGCCTTCTCGCTCGGGACGGAAGACTGCGCATCGATCACAGAGATTTTGTGCGATGAGCCGGCTCGCGACACTTCCCAAATCCCGAGAAGAACATTTACGACTGCGCCGCCAAACGCGGAAAACGCACCGTCGCCGAGCCGAGCTATCAGTCGCCATGTCGTCAAATCAAGCCACTGGGTCCGAAAGCCGCGGTAGCGGGGCTGCATCAAGAACGCCTGAGGCGCAACCGATGCTATACACCCGTTAGGCGCGGTCAGATTAACGAATCGAGATTGGAACGTGGTCGCGAGATCTGCCTTTGCATTCCCGTGGTGTAGCGCCGCGTATCGGCGCAGCGGCTCGGCCTGCTTTCCTCTGGATAGGAACGGGGGGTTAGTCACGATAAGTACGTACGACCTCGCGAGCAAGTCGGCAGCGTGGGCAAGCCCTGCGGCATCGACGCGAACCACCGTGGCTGCGGAATCAGTTGCCTCCCTCGCCACGGCAGCCTCGAGCAGTGGCGCGACACGGTTCCACTCCACATCATCGAGCGAAACCTCGGAGCCAGCAGCTTCGGCTGTTCGCCGCGGGTCGATGAGGCTCCCGAGCGTGTCCGCGTCGCTAAAGAGGCTGTTCAGTCGCGCAAGGGCGTTCTCAAGTCGCTCGTCACCGCTGGCCAATGCCTTCCACTCCTCGGCCGGAGCCTTCACGGGCATGCCGGAGCATGCGATGTTCGGTACGGGCAGCTGGCGCCACCCGCCGCCGGTCTTCCAGGCCTGCAGCGCAATGGCGAACATCGCGATTTGGACACAACGAGGGTCGAGCTCAAGGCCGAAGAGATTATCCCGCAGGACCGCGTCCTGAGCGTCAACCAGGGTGAGGCGCTCTTCCTCAGCACGCATCTGCCAGAGCATCAAAAACGCCTCGACGAGGAAATGGCCGGATCCGCAGCAGGGATCCATCACGGTGACCTCGGCCACGCGGTCGGGCCAGCCGTCAAACGACCCCGAAGCCGTTCGGCCGTCATCGTCGACGCGAAGATAATCGAAGCCCTTGACCAGCGGACTTCCTGGATGCTGGGCCGCCCACCACGCGCCGAGCGAATTCTCCAGGAGGAACCGGACCATGTAGTTCTCGGTGAACAGTTGGGTCACTGGCCCGAGGTCGGCGCCGCCGATCTTGCGGCCGGATGCGTTGACTTCGTCCTTCTTGTCCTTTTGCCAGAACTGGTACACCCAACCCAACGCATCGTCGGCTACGAACACGTCATGAGGCAGACCATCCAGGATCTGCTCCAGCGCATCGCGCCCCTCCGGTGCGAGGCGGAGGCGGAAGCAGGGATCGTCCAGCCGGAAGATGCCAGGCACGATCTCGGCGGCGAATCGCGCCGCTACTGACCACCCGTCAGGTTCGCCCAGCTCTGCCGCGAGCTCGTCACAATCAGCGAGCGTCACGGGCGCCTTGTATTCCGGGTGTAGAAGGAGGTTGTTCTCGGCAAGGAACCGTGCGAACAGCAGGCGGTGCCACTGCTCGTATGCGCACTCTGCGACTAGCAAGTCGCGATCTTCGCCCAGCTGACGCCACTTGGCACGCAGCCCGTTGCGCAGTGCGGCTTGATCGGCATCGAGGTGCCCGGGCTTGTCGCGCAGAAACACGCCGAGACCGTCCAGCGCCGCGCGCGACGCGCTTTCGGCTGCTCGCCGCGCCGCGAGCACAGCCCTCTCGAGCTGCTTCCGGGGGTCGGAGTCAAGTGCGCGCATGTCTGACCTCAAAGGATCACGGTCTTGCCAGCGTCGAGTTGGGGCTGCACCCGCGACCGCACGTCGTCGAGATAGGCTTCAAGGTCGCCCTCGCCGCTAATCGTCACAGGCGCCATGCTGATTCGCACGCTCTCGGGCTGGAGCTTCTCGAGCGCACGCTGGCGCACCTGATCCCGCCGACTCGGAACAAGACTGACGCGATCCTGCCACGCGCTGAGCGGTGTGGTATCGAGCGCGTCGAGCAGGTTCGTGTCTGTCGACACGTCTGGCGGTTCGGCGGGAATCAGCTTGCCGTCGCGGATGAGAGTCTGCCGGTCCTGTGGATCGAGCCTGGTCCACTCGGCCCAGGCCTCGAGCTCATTGACAGCCGCGTGTTGAGCCTCGGCGAACTGTGCAGCCCACTGCTTGATCTCTCCACGGAGAACACTCGTCACCTGCTGCAGCAACGGTGTGATCGGATCCGGCTCGTCCAGGAGCAACCGGCCGTCGCGGATTGCGGCCACGGCTGCTTCGCTAGCCGGAGCAATCGGCAGACCATCGGCATGGCGCAGCAGACGTGTGAGCTGCTGCCACTCGGCTTCTCTTCTCTCACGTTGTTGGTCGGCCGCATGCCATCGGTTGAAGTCGTCGCGAAGGCGGGCGTGGTCGTCGGCCACAGCTCTGAACCGCCGGTTGCCGGCGAGCGCCGCAAACGCGGTGAGATGGTCGGTAGCGGGCGGCTCGGGAAGAGGGGGTGGCCCGCCGGCCCGAGCCGCGAGGTCCCTAACCCGTTGAAGAAGGGCAGCGATCTGCGCGCCCTCCTGGCCAGACTCGTACGGGATGTCCGCTGCCTGCAGTAGTCCCTTCAGGGCGAGGCGCTGGCCGACGGTTGGCGGCTCGTCCTCCTTGTAAAGGGTGACCTTGCCAACCTGGTTAGGCGGCAGCTCTTTGGGCCCGCCCAGTTCCTTGTGGTCCTGGCTTGCCCGGATGTTGCCCGCAGCCAGGAGGGTGAAGATGGCGCCGTTAACGGCGTCGCGCGGCCAACCAAATCCCGGTGCTCCGAAGCGCTTGTGCAGCTCGGCACCCTTGGTGCCGCCGGGACTAATAGCCACTAGCACCTCCTTGCACACGGTGTTCGTCGTCGGCTCGCCGGCGTGCCCGACGGCATCAAGCGCATCGGGGGCACCGTCGCGAGCCTTGGCGACGACCTTCGACCAGTCGGGGTTGTCGGCGACGGCGAACTTGGGAAACAAGCGGATGAGCGACCTCTGCGCGGCCGTCTCGACGGTGTCGCGGAGCGATGAGGTCGTCAGCTCGTTTCCACCGCCCTGAAAGACCCGAGCGTGGCTGACCACGTCGGCGAAGAGAGTCGTGAGGCGCTCGTCCTCGATACCCAGCCGTGTCTTCATCGCTTGCTGCGCTGCCTTGCCCTCGTCAGTCTGTGGAGTCGGCCGTTGGAGCGTCTGCTCGGCGGCGGCATAGCTCGCCAGCGCCTCCTTGATCTGATCGGCCTCTCGTCTTGGCAGGAAGACGAAAATGATCGGGCTCTCGTCGCCAGCCTCCGCGGCTACCTTCTTCACCGCTGCCTCGGTGACCGACCACTCGTCGCGGATCCACACGGGCACCTCGCCTGCATCGACCGACGGCTCATCCTGACCCCAGTGTTGGTCGATCGTGCGCGGTGTCTTGCTGGTGCCATGCGTGAGCTTCATGCCGCCAAGCGCGGTCTCGACGGCACGTTGGAGTCCCTCGCTGCGAAGCTGGTTCATCCGAGCCGCGTCGTCTCGAACCGCGGCGAGCCGACTGCGATAGTCCTTCTCCCACTCCGCACCTTCCTCGGTCTGCAGCAGGTACTCATCGTCAACGCGCTGTATGGCACCGGCAGCAACGAGCTCTTCAAGCAGCTCGGGCACTTGCTTCCGAAACTTCGCGCCATCACCGCCGAGGTCTTCGACGAGGAGGTCCGCAAGGAACGGGGCGGTCGCCCTCAACCCGGTCGCTCCGCCAATGGTGCGGGTGGGGATCTGCGCGATAAGGAAGATCAGCGCGCAGATGCGCGACTTGAGTTCTCCAGGGGACCCTTCGGTCCGTAGTCCGCGGATGAGCTCATCGATCTCCTTCAACAGGACACCGCTTTGGAGCATGCCGGGGGACTGCTCCTCGTAGACGAAATCCGCACCAACAACGTGGCCGATCGGTTCACCAGCCACCCGCGCCGCAGCCTCATGGACGATCCGGAGTTGGGTGCGAAGTACGCCAGCCTTACCGGCTCGGTCGATGGCTCGAAGGGCCAGCTCCCAGAAGCGGCGCCGGGTCGGTAGCAGAGGGTAATCGGGAACGAGATCGGTCTTGTCCGCCGCCTTGGGTGCCAGCTGGGTACCACCAAGGTGGCGGTCAATCTCACCGCTAACCGCGTCAAGCGCAGACTTCAAAGTCGCGATGTGTTCGGGCTGCTTGCGGAGAACGACCTCCCGCACGACCGTCTCGACGTCCTTGTCTGATAGTGCGACCTGCACAGCGAAGCGGTCCGTGAGCTTTTGCAGGGTCGGGGTGGCTGTTAGTGCACTTTGGCCGGTCGCAACAAACAGCACCTGGCTCTCGAAGCGAGCGGAGACGCCCTCTACGATGTTCTGGACGGCGAGTGCCTTGTAGTTGTCATCACCGATGTACTGCTGCATCTCGTCAAGCACAACTAGAGTGAGAGGCAACTTCCCGTCACTGGTGGACTGGAGCCGGAGGACGTCATCCAGAACGTCAAACATCTCCTCGTCGCTGATGTCGTTAGTCGCCGGGGGGAACTGCGTCCTGAGCAGGTCGCGCACATCCTTCACAGAGCCACCCAAAGTCGAGTCCGCGGCAAGGAGCGCCTTGGCGATGATCGGAGACACGTAGAGGTCGTGAATCTCCTTGTCGAAGGACCTACCCTCGGCCTCCACGGCAAATCTGACCTTGTCGAGGTAGCCGTTCTCGTGAGCCCAGATGGTGAAACGCGCGAGCGGGTACTCCTCAGGCAGCCCAGCGCTGTCGAACAGCACGGAGAGAAAGGCCAGGCGCACTGCGTCGCTCTTGCCCGATGCCAAGAGGCCGGCCGCCGACCACAACCCCCCGGAACGCTTCCCGGCTATGGACAGCTCGGCGAGGTGGTCCCGCACATTGTTGGGAAGCCTCACCAGCTCGCGAGCCCGATCCCCTCCCGGCAGCTCAACATCGCGCCACAGATACTCAAGCACCCGCACTAGGTGCGACTTGCCGCTGCCATAGAACCCACTCACCCAAACCGCTGGCTGCTGTGACTGGCTAAGGCTCTTCAGGAAACTGTCGAGGATCTGCTCCAGCCCGCGGGCGTACTGGCCGTTGCAGACGAAGTTCCGCAGCTCCCACCGCAGCACGTCCCACTGCTGATCGGTCTCGGGTCGCAAGACTTGAGCGACACCGTCATTGGGAATCTTTGTCGCTGTCGGATCTTGCGCGAACAGCTCGCGGTTAGTCAGGGTCATCGGTCATTCCCCTTTGGTGTGATCGGGATAGCGAGGTAGTTCCAGCCGTCACGGGCATCCAGTAGGCGGTAGCTGTTGCCCTCGTGCTGGCCAGGGAAAAAGACGAGCAGCCGCCCAGCCACTGTTCCGTTCACGGCGTTGAGCAGCGCCGAAACCTTGACGGAATCGCCGAGCCCAAAGAGGGTGCCGGCACCGAGCAGGGCCACAACGCCATCGGGATCTGTGCGCTCACCAAGCTCGTCGCTTACCTCTCCGATAAGGTGCTCGAAGAACGCGGGCAGAGCCGTCTCCAAGAGGTCGGGTGACTCGAAGTAGTCCGCGCGGTACTCGTGTGCCGCCATCCAGCGCTCGAATGAAGTCGTGATGTCGACGAGCGCCCATGAGTGGTGCGCTTCTCGCGTGGCGACTTCGAACGCGGGAACGTGCAGGCGGAGTCGGCGCTCGTATTCCGGGGGATAGACCGCCATCCACACCCGCTGCGCAGGCGCCAGACTCCGTTGCCAGGGCAATGCTACAAAAGAGCGGTACGCCGCGAGAAGGTCGTCGACATAGCTCATTGCAGGGTTCCTTGCTCGTCGGCGAAGGGTCGGAGCAGGTGGTGGAACGTGACCTCCACGACGCCCCCAGCGTTGCGGAACTCCAGAATCCCATTCTGTGAGGCAGTGGCCGCCAGGTCGAAGAGGTGCGATTTCGGCTGGTCGAGTATCCGCGCCCAGAGCGTGGTGAAGAGCCCATGACCTCGAGCACCCTGAAGATCGCCGAGCAGTAGCGCGTAAGCGACCACGGCGGGCGTTGGGTGAACGCGGACCCGGACCTTCCTCGTAGGCGTCTCAGCGTGGAGATGCCCGGACTGCGCCCAGGACGATGCGATCTTCTGTGCCGTCGTTCGGCGCGTATTCTCGTTATAGGCGCCTGGAAATGCGGCTTCGATCGCGGGTTCGAGGTCGCTCGGACCGACGACGGCGCCCGGCTCCGCGGCAAGGATCACCGCCGAGCTCGCCCGGAGCACTGGGTCTCGGGCAATGGCGCAGAGCAATGCCAATAGTGGTTGACCTGCTGCATCATGTTCCCATACGTCGCGAAGGGCTCGGAAGAGGAGGGAGTGTGGGTCGAGCGAGTAGAAGCGACGGAGCTGGCGGAACGCCCATTCGCGTCCACTCGTGGTGTCCTTCGCGAGAACGTTCTCGGTCATTACCGCGAACCGGTACGCATCGGGCGGCGCGTCCGCCGGTACGAGCGAGAGCAGGCGCCGGAGACTGCCCATCATGATCGTCTGGCTTGTGCTGGGGCCGCCGGGCACGTCGCCCGGCACGATCTCTTTGGCGTGAGATGTGGTGCTAAGGGCCTCCGCGACGGTCATCGCCCCGGCCCAGCAAGTCGCTCCGAGCACCGTACC
>JBEKGK010000023.1:0-34031 GCA_050012835.1 Solirubrobacteraceae bacterium
GGTGCCAGCGGGACGTTTGCCGTCGAAGGCAGCTCGATCCACTTCTGTGGCCTGCGGTAACGGCGGGGCGCTGCAGGGCCCGCCGAGCAGGTCGCTGCTGTCGATCCTCGGCGTGCTGCGCAGGCCCGCGACCGCCGCGGACGCCGGGAGCGGGATCGTGGCGCGGGGGTTCGTCAGCGGTGTGTTCGTCCACTACATACGCCTCGCGCGTGTCTTCGACGGCAGCCCCTACTACCTCTACCCGGGCATTGTCGGCGGCTGCGGAACCGGTGAAGCGCCGCACGAGGGCATCATGGAGCTCGCCACGAACGTCGATCTCGGCCACGGGATAAAGGGCGGCAGCGGAGGCGGCGGCGCCACGGCTGCGGCGATCGAGCAGGGTGAGGATGCCAGCAGCAGTGGCCTGCCGGGATCGACCACCAGCTCGATGATCACGATGGTCGTGCCCGACGGCGTCGCGAAGGTCACGCTGCGCTACCCCGCCGGCCGGGCGAGCGGCTACAGCCCCAAGATCTCGCCGCCCTTCACGATCACGACCGCTCCCGTGGGAAACCTCGTCGTGGCGACGCTTCCGCGTAGCAATCCGCTGCAGCAGGGCGCGGTGATCTGGCGCTCCGCCGACGGGCGCGTGATCAGGACGTTCGACGGGCTCGGGATCTGAGGGCCGAGCACCGCTGCAGGTGCTGGCAGGTCCCGTCGGCGGCCATACACGAGGACGGTGTGGCGTCGAACACCATGGTCGCCGGGCCTGTGGTCACGTTTCCGGGCGGTTGTGCCCCTATAGCTTCAGTGGACGCGTGACGGGCCAGACGGTCAGTCAGCGGCTCGACGCCCGCGAAGTCTTCGTCGGTACCTGCGCCCGCGCTGGCGCGAAGGGCCGGCTGAACCTCGGGCGGTTCGATCTGCGCTCCGCGAGGATCCAGGTCGACTACCGACGCATCGGGGAACCACCGGTCCTCGTCGGGAGCATCACGGTCCAGGCGCCCGCTGGCACGCGTCCCGAGCCCCCGGCCGCCGCTCCGCTACGCGGCGCTTGATGTACCCGCACGCAGCCGTTTGGCTCGCATCGCTGGCCGGCCGGCAGATTCCACCTGCGTCTCCTCGCTCCTTGGTTTGGTGGCTCGCGACTCGCGAACTTCGCAGGCGAGGGGGTATCCTCGCAAGTGGATGTTCCGATTGAGGCTGATCGCCCTGTTTCCGCTTCTCTCGCTGTGGATTGAGGCTTCGCCTGCGTGCTGCGGGGTCTGTCAGACCTGCATCGGTGCGGCCGCAACAGGAGCGTTGCTTCCGACGGTTCTCGGGCAGCGGGAGAAGGCGGAGGACTGACGGCCGGGGAGTAGCTTGGCTGCTGCGCCAGACTGGCGGGGCGCTTTAGCCTTAGGAGTCTGCGTTCGCGCCCTTGAGGAAGCTTGCGGCGGCCGCGGGGCCGACGTAACAGCCGCCGCGGTCGCGCCGCTCGCTGCGTTCGCGCGGTTCAGAGTTCGTCCCACTTCGCCGTCCAGTCGTATCCGAGGATCTCGGTCATCCTGGCGTCGGAGTCGGGCTCGCCCCAGCCCTCCCAGTCAAACTCGGGGCAGCCGCCACAGATCGCCCAGTATTCGAGGTGGTCGATCGCTTTGATCACCTGCCGCTCGGTCAGGCCGCTGAGGCGCTCGAGATCCTGTGGAGTCAGGGATTGTCCTTGCTCGTTCGCTTTGAACCCGAGGTCTTCGACGATGGCGTGGGTCAAGAACCAGCCGCCGTCGAACTCCACGAGGTGTCCGTCGGAGGCCAGGTGTTGCAACCACATCTGCGTAAACACCCCCGCCATCCGTGCGGTCTCGTCGAGCTCGTGGCCGCTCATCCCCGCGGCCTGCCGGCGGCGGCGCTCGCCGGCTACTGCCGCGGCCACGAGCTCCTCGGTCGTTCGTCCCGGCTGCTCGGATATCAGCTGCTCGACCGTGACCGGCCTCTCCACGGGGTCCTGTTTCGTGTTTGCTGCACTTGGGGCTTCGCTTGTCTGCGACATTCCAGCCTCTCCTTGCGTCTGTGATTGGGTTATGAAGTCGCCGTTGCGCGGGTTTTGTAGTTCTCTTTGACCGGCTGCACTGGCGATATTTCGAACGTATCGCCGATCCGCCGCGCCGTCGAAAAACGCGCTGAGGGCGGTCGCACAAACGTCCAGCGGACCCATCGCCGACGCGAGCCACGCTCACGGACACCGGACGCGAGGGCCACGTGGAGTGGTGCTCGTGGACGCGATTCAGCGGCGCTGGATCAGGGAGCCCCATCGGGAGCAGCGGACTGCGAGGCGGCCCAAGTCGGGGTTGACTCTGTAAGAAGCGGTGGCACCATCGGCATATGACCGCGATGGCGAAACACACAGGTGACGGAGTCGACGAGACTCCGAAAGCGGGGGCGTGCGTCCACGAGCCGGCTTCCTCGGCTAGGCCTGGCTTACGGTGGCGTAAGCACATCGAGCGGCGAGGCCACGGGGACTACGGCATCAAGTGTCCCGCCATCGGCGCCGTGTGGGCCCGGGCTCTGCTCTGCGAACCGTACAGCCGCCGACACGTGACCTAATCAGGGCCCTGAGGCTGACTACGCCGTGACCGCGGGCGCATGCGCCACGCGCTGATCGGCCGCGCGCTGCGCCTAACGATCTTCCGCGGATCTGTGCTCAGCACTTCCACTAACAACTCCTACTCGTACGAACGTCCGTGTGAAGCCGACGAAACGGAAAGCGTGTGAGACATTCCCCACATGAACACGAACAACACTGAGATAATGCGCCTCTACTGTCCCCAATGCGGTCATGGAGACGAGCTCGTCTCGCTCGAGGAGATCGCCGTGAACTACGATATGCACGCCGTGTGGTAGGACGCCGACGGCGAGATTGAGCGCGACTACACCGGCGAACGGGAGGACTTCGCTGAATTCTCGAAAATCACGGGCGTGACGTGCCACCAATGCTGTTGGATCGGCGAGTACACCGAGCTCCTACCGGTCGAGGCCGGTGAGGACGACGACGCCATTGACCTCGGCGGCCAGCAAGCTCCACAAAAGTCCCCCGGTGAACAGCCGCCCACTAACCCGGGGACGACCGTGGGCGCCCCCGCGCCATAGCCCTCATCCGAAGCCACGGCGTCGCGAAGCCCATCGAGCTCAGCGAGGAGCTCTCCGGGTCGGCGAAGTCTGCTTCGCTCACCACACGTAGTGGATTCTTGTGGACTCTGGGAGTCTGCTTGCGGACACTAGCTCCGCAACGGTGTAGTCCCCTGCCGTGGCGTGCATTGGTGCCTGCGGCGCCGGGGCAAGAAGAGACGCGGTCCCGGGCCGTTTGAGGAACCCTTCTCGCCTCGCCCGTGAGGGCTTGACGATCTTGGGCGGCGCGTCCTCACACCTCGGTGGACTCGCTCTTCGCGGCTCGGTTCCGCGTCGTCGACGACGATAAGACAACTCCGTGCCGAACGCGAGAGCGGGGCACGCATGATTCCGCATCTAGCGAAGAAAAACGTGTAGCGGCTCCTCGCCAACCCTCAATAAGAGCCCGAGCGCTTGACTCGGCTGCTCACCTTGGCGCTGCACGCCTGTGCGTTCTCGGGCTTGCTGGCAGGCCGTGCCTTGCCCCCTGATTTTGGCATCCCCGGGCGGGGATGCGGGGGCTGCGGCGTACACGGCCGCCAACGGGCGGCGGGACGTGAACGCACAGGGAGAGCAGCGATGCAGATTCGTCGAGGCGAAATCTTCGGCGTGTGATACCTACTACTAGAGAAGGAGTCAAGGATGACGCAGCGTACTGAACGCACTTACAACATCGCACGCAGCGGTAAAAGGGTTGTCGCCGACTTCCGTCGCCTCCTGGAGACCGGTGACGTCGACAGGATCACGCCGGGCCTGTACTACGCCCTGACGATGCACGCGGGCTTCATCGCCCACTTCGATATCGGAGGCTTTCAGCACTATTACCGTGGGCGCCTCGCCGAGCTGCTCGATGGCGAGCTCCACCCGCTCACGAATGCGTGGCGTTGGGGTGACGACGACACCGGACACTCTGGCACGCGTCGCGACCTTGAGTGTTCCGTATACCGCGACGGCTGGAGCGCGGCCGACGTGATGCGTGGTATCTGCAAGGTCGCGCGCGAGCTCGAGGCGGACGTGCGCTGGCGCCAGGCGCAGCAGCGACGGAGCGCTGAACTCGCGGTCGCGCAGAGGATCGCGGACGAGTACGGCGTCACACTCACACCCACAGACGCACGCGCGGAGGCGTCGCGATGACGCCGCGCGAAGCGTTCGAGCTCGGCGCCGCGGTCCGCACCCGCCACGACGCCTACACCAGCGACTCCAGCGATCACGTGCGCGTCGGCGTGGCCATCGGCATCCGCCTCGCGGTCGACGAGCTCAGCACTTACGTGAAGCCTCCGCAGGCGCGGTCGGAGTTCAACCGCGGCCTCGGTGCGGGCTGGCAGCACGCACCGATCACGGCCTCGCGGCACCGAGGGGTCCGATGAGCAACGGCACGCCCCTTGTCTGCCCGCGCTGCAATCTCAGCAACTCGCTCGCCACGATCGAGACCCTGATCGGGTACGCGCAAATCGAAGACATCTACGTCGGGCCCGAGGGCCCGGTCATCGACTTCAACGGCTACACCGACATGGATTGGGGCAGCTCGGAAACCGTTGGCATCCGCTGCAAAAAATGCGACTGGGAGGGCCAGCTCGATGACCTCCAGCCTCTCGCTGATGAGGCCGACGAGCGGGACGCGGCGCATACACGCGAACTGCGCAGGCGTCGCGAGGAGATCGGGCGAAGGAAGCCGCTCGCGTTCTAGGAACAAGGTGTCGCTCGGTGAGCCAAAGCGGTCGGAATACAGGCTCGTAAATGGCGGCGCCTGCCGGCGTCCTATCTGTTGTGTTTTGCTTGGAGGGTCGGGGTTGACAGGCGGGGTTGTCGAGCGAGACTCGGATCATGAGTCTCCAAACCAACACACAGACACCGGGTCGTGTCCATCGCCTGCGGGCTTTTGATAACGGCACCGGAACATTCACATTGCTAGATACTCAGGATGGAACGTTGTATGAGTGGCAGGGCGGGCCCTACGTCGACGTGTTCCCCACGGGGGTCGACGACGAGTACCCGGTCGGCCCGGTTGGGACGCGCCCGCGGCCCAGTGACGTGATCGACGTCTGGGACCGTAGCGCTGGCGCTCCGTGTATCAAGCGGGAGGTGCTCGCGCTGCGCGACTACGTGGAAGCCTGGCTGTCCAGGCAGGAAGCCACTACGGCTCCACAGCCCTGCTGACGCGGGGTGGGGCTTATGGCCCCCAGGATCCCCTTTCACCTACCGGCGCTGAGCGCCAGCGGGGATCCTCCACGGCCAGCGAGCGAGAACGCCTTGCCAACGGGAAACTCGCGCGTATAGTCAGAAGGTGACGGGGGCGAAGGCAGACTGCAAGATGCCGGCGTGCTGGGGTATCGCAGGGGCGCTGGAGCGCTCAGGTGTCAGCGGCGCGCAGTACGACGCGATCGTGGAGCGGTGCCGCTCGGCGATCGGCCCAGCGTGGCAGCCGGAGTACGGGCTGCCCGCGAACGTGCTCAGTGGCCGCGTCGACCGCCTCGCCGCGGGCGAGGACAAGTTGACGCCGTTTCGGTTTGTGAGGCGCTTTGAGGATGTGCACGCGCGCAAGCCCGATGTCGCGCGCACGATCATTCTTGCCCAGCACGGCTACCAGTTCGTCTCTCTGCGGCCGTGGCTCTCGCTGACCGGAGCCGCCTTCCCCGTCGACGGGGGTAACGCGGCGAAGCTCGAGTGGTATCGCAGCGAGCTTCTGGCGGGCCGCGCCGTCAAGGAAGTTCACGTTCCCCAGGGCCTGAAGTGTCTGGTCGCTGAGGAGCTCGACTTCGACGCTGAGACGGTGTTGCGTTGCCCGTACTGTTGTCGGCCGGTGACGCGCTGCGGGACGTTCGCGCGGGGCGCGAGCCAGGCCGAGTTCCTCGCCCTGAGCCGGCTCTCCAGCCGCGGCATCCTGGATTGGTATGACCTCGGCAGCACGCTCGCGGACGCGGAACGGGAAACAGCGACACGCGAGGCGACTGAGGGAATGGCGCCGGGTTGCGGCGGCGTCGAGGGGAGCGACGAGGTCCACGCCGCCGTTGCGGGGGAGGCGCCTTGACTTCGCGGCGTCGTCAAGAGCAGGATCCGCTCGTGGCGGGGGAGAGCGAGGAGATCGCGGAGTATCTCGCGCTCCAGGAAGAGTTTGATACGAGCGTGACAGCGTTGGGCGCGTACTCGCTGCAGGAGCTGCGTGAGGCGCTGAGTAGCGCGCGGGCGATCCGCCTCGGCCTCAACGGCATGGTCGATGGCGCTGGTGGGCTTGTCTCTGGGCGTGAGCGAGAACTGGCCCGTGAGCTGGCGGCACGCGAAGCCGAAGACAGCGGGCCAATCGCTCCCGCGGAAGACACCGAGCTCTTTTAGAGGCTGCAAGGCCTGCTCGCAGTCGTCTTTGCCACGCGGCGGGCCGACCCTCCCCATTTTCGCAGGCCCTTGGGCCTGCAGGGGGTCCGGGATCGGTCCCGCAGCCGGCGGGACCACCAAAGCAGGAGGTTCGCAAGATGCAGGCGCGCAGCAGCAAGACGAAGCGACGCTCGAGCCGGGGGCGCGAGCTCACACCCGACGAAAGAGAGCAGAAGCGCCGGGAGCAGCGTGAGCGCGTCGAGTCGGCGTGTCGGGAGTTGCTGACGAGCGACGGGTGGCGCCGGTGGGTGAGGGTGCGGTCAACGAACGGTCTCAGCCGGTACTCGGTTCACAACCAGTTCTTGCTGAGTATGCAGGCGATGGAACGCGAGATCGAGCTCAGCTTCGTCACCGGCTTCAAGTCGTTCAAGAAGCTCGGCCGGGCCGTGCGCAAGGGCGAGCGGGCGTTGTGGGTGCTCGCGCCGCGGACGGCGATCGTCAACGACGCTGACCAGGAGCGCGGTAGCGGGGCGGTGGCGCAGAACGGCCTGGGAGGGCGTGCTGATCGCGGCGGCGGCTCGTCAGCTAGCGCTGAGACCGCAGGCGTCAAGAGGCGTGTTTACTTCCGTGCCGTGCCGGTGTTCGATGTTTCGCAGACGGATGAGATTCCGGGCGCGAACGTCGTGGCGTTGACGGCGCCTGTACAGCCCCTGAGCGGGGACAGCCACGAGCATCTCTTGGAGCCGCTGCGCGAACATGCTGCGCAGCTCGGTTTCCGGGTGCAGGAACGCCAGCTGGAGCCTGGCGGACCCGGTGGGTGGTGTGACTACAAGAACAAGCTCATCGTCGTCGGCGCGGATAGCGCGGCGAACCACCGCGTTAGGGTCTTGGTACATGAGCTCGCTCATGCCCACGGCGTCTCCTACACGGATTACGACCGACGCCAGGCCGAGGTCATGGTGGATACGGCAACGCATGTTGTGCTTAGCAACGCTGGTCTTGATGTTGCGGGCGAGACCGTGCCGTACATCTCAGGGTGGGGGGAGACCGGGGCGCTTGAGGCGATCACGCGGTACGCGGAGAAGATCGACGAGGTCGCTAAGCGTCTGGAAGGCGCGATCAACGTCAACTCAGACGGCGATGTCTCGCGTTAGCGTTTGCGTGGTTCCGATCGTTGAGCCTTGATCTCGACGTCGAGGACGCAGACGCAGCCTTCGCCAATGTTCTCGCGGTCGTGCTCGCCGGCGTCGGCACATCGTCGTGCGTGGCTCTCAAGCTAACCCTGGGTCTGGCCCGATAAGAAGCCCGAGTTGACCACGGGGACTTCGACACGGCCGCGCAAGACACGACACGCCGCGCCGGCGCGGCCAACAGCCGATGTCCCGGCGGCGCAGCGCCTCATGGTCGCGGTCCGCGAACGCCCCGGGGACACGCTCGCCGAGATCGCGCCACGAACCGGCGACGACGTTGCCGCGCTGATTCCTGTGGCCGACGCTCTCGCTGCGCGTGGCTGGCTTCACAACACGGGGCGTGGCTACGTCGCCGCCGCCAAGGCTAGACGCCGAGCGCCCACCGGTGACGCTGAACCCAACGCAGCGGCCGGCCTTGCCGAGGCCGCGCGGGAGCAACCCCTCGCTGAGTCCATCGCGATTCTCCAGCCCTTCCGCTTCGGACCGGGGTGGGAACCCAAGCATGAACAGTTTGCAACCGGTCTAGCCGCGTACTTGCTCATTCGCTCGCGATTCGGGAATTGGGGCGAGCAACTGCGGCACGAAGTCACGCTCAGCACCCGGGGGAGCGACTACGCCGTAGCGGTTGAGGTCGCTCTGGCGTCGAGTGACGTTCCCCTGCTCGCCGACCCTGACGAAGTTGCAAAGTGGCGCGGATCCGCGACCGGCTACGACGACTATCTCGAGGAGCTCCGCGAGCTCACGCGTCGTGGCGCGACTCACCCGCGCTGTTTCCTCGAGATCATCCACGCTCAGCCCGAGCTGGTGCCCGACCATTTCGTCGCGAACACACGCAAGCGGCCGAGGATCCTTCACCGGCCAACGCATTGGGCGAGGCTGCACGCGGCTGACAACCGTGGTGGTAGTCACCTCGAGCGACTGCTCACAGCCTTCACGCCCGATCTTTGCAGGAGCGCATTCGTTTTCGTCTACCAGCTGAACATCGGCAACCCACTGCGCTGAGCATCTCCTGCGCACACGACTAGGACCGCCTCAAGGCCCGTGGCGCGGGCACCGATACGTCTCCCAGGATGTCTACCGACGCACAAGCCACGCGGCGCCGCACCCAGCCGCGCAAACGGAGTGAGAGGGACGAGCTCAAGCAGCGCATCGTCGAGATCGTCACCGCTGAGCCCGGGATCAGCGATCGCGAGATCGAGACGCGCGCCGGCATCGACGCCAGCAAACGTCGCCTCGCAGGCCGCCTTATAGGGGAGCTTCAGCACGAAGGCGTTCTTCGCTACGAAGCCGGGTGGCGACCGGGCGGGCACGTGCAGGAGACCTTCAGCCGCGTCGACCGGAGCCTTGACCCCGACGCATTCGCGCCCGTCCAACACGTCGCCGTGCTCGTCGACAACGTCGACATCGACATGCTCAAGAAGCCACGCCGCTACGAAGCGCAAGCCCGCGAGCTTCTCGAAGACGTGATCGCTCACTGGGCCCGCGATCTCGGGCAGCCACTCGCGCTCGGGCCCGGGCACGAGTACCGCGACCTGCTCGCTGAGGCCGCGCGCCACGTTGACATGCCGCAACGAGACGTTGAGTATTGGGACGAACTCCAGCACGCCGAAGCCGTCGTGGAGGAGGCGCACGAGCGCGAAGCCTTGGAATGTGCTGCGATCGAAGAGGGTGTGATCTACCCGGCCTACTTCGCCGAGCTCGTCCAACACCACGAGGGGCGCACGAGCCGCCTCTGCGACGGGAAGATCGTCCACGAGACCGTCGCGCTTCGCGCCTTGCCTGACCACCTCGTCTGGGTCCTTGGGGACGAGGTTGAGAGCGTCCTGCACCGTTCCCCCGCGTGGGGACCAGACTCGTACAGTTCAGGCGCCTACACGCTCTTCGGCACGCCGTTCGAGCAGCGCGTCGCCGCCGAGGTCACGGAGGACGTGGGCACCGACAGCGCCGTCGTCTACCCATTTGACGTCACGATCACCTGGTCTTGATGTATCAGCTGAGAGCGTGCTCTTCGTTTCCGGTTGGGGTGAGACCGGGGCGCTAGAGGCGATCACGCGCTACGCGGGAGAAGATCGACGAGGTCACGGGGCTGCTCGAAAACGCAATACTTCCACGGCCGGTGTCCGAGAGCGACGAGGACGGTGACGTCACCGGGCCCCGTCTTGCCTACGCCTCGTAGAGGGTCAGGAGTTGCCTTGCGGCGTCACAGCGCCGGATCCGTGATTGCTGCCCGGTGTCTGAGCTCTGCGGCTGCCAGTCCTCCTGGTCGAGCCAGCCGAAACGGATGCTGCGCACGGCGGGATGCTGTGTTCGCTGCGGGTGGTCGTAGTTGACGACGAGGTAGTAGCCGTGCTTGCTCTTGCGCGCGTCGGCGCTTGATGAGGCGTAGCTCTTGTTGCCGGCGAGGCTGGCCTTGCTCGTGGAGGTCTTGATCTCAAACGAGTAGCGGTCACTCACCAGGCACACGGCGTCCTTGTCGTGCCGACAGAGCTCGCCGCGCCAGAGCTCGGGCTGCGCGTCCGCGAGCCGTCTGACGATCAGCTTCTCCAAGAGGTCGCCGATCGCGCGGGGGGCGATGCCGAGCTCGGAGACCAGGTTCAGTCCCGTTGAGGTCGTCGTCGCGGCGAGCTCGGCCCACGCCGCGAGCACGGCCTCGACGATCTCCTCGTCTGAGAGCGGATGCGCGCGCACACGCCGGCGCGCCGTGTCCCGGCTGCAGCTAAGTACTCGTTTGCTTTGATTCCTCATCAGCGTTCCTGTTTCTCGCGCCTTCGTCTCGTCGCTCTCGTGGTCCTGCGGTGTTTTGTGTGGTGGCTGTCTAGTTGTCGGCTGGTGGTTGCGTGGTCGCAGTGTCGCCGTCATCGCTGCCGTCTGCTCGGGTCTGCTGAGCTCGCGACCGCGACTACGGCGAAGGTATCGTGCCATGGCCGTTTCGTTGACCCGCGTCCAGAATCACTCGAACACCCGCGGAGAACTGCCTTCAGCCACCGCGCCGGCGCGTGGTGGCAAAAACGGCCCGTATCCGGCTCTGAGAGGCTCTGTGACGAGCAAAACCCGTCGCGGCGCCCCCAAGTACCCCCTTCGCCAAAACCGCGTTCAGCGGCCCTGAGTTGGCTTCTCACGCCTCTTAGTGGACCCGGCCGACAGCGATGCGAGAGAACAAAGCAACCTACTAACTCAAGAGTTAGAACGTTACAAGTGTTGACTGTTTCCAGCGGCCCTGACAGGTAAAGACCTTTGGCGCGGGCGCCGATAAGCGAGCGTGATGCTCGCGCGCGCGGTGACACCGAACTGCTGGAATTGTGACCGGGTGAACTTGTCGCCCAGTGGCCTGCGAGTAGCTGGGGGCGCCGACGGCGCTCCGCTCGGGCTCTCTGAGGGATCATCGGCGGCGAGCTTGGTGGGCACGCCATGAGCGTCGAGCCCGAGGACGCGTTCGATCGCATCAACGAGGCCCTCGGTAACGGTGACGGCGTCACCATGGGGCGCGTCAGTAGCGAGCCGCGCGCAGACGCCGCGGCGTTGACCGCGGCTGATGTCCTGGAGATCGCGAAGACCCGGCTCCCGGAGGTCGTGGACGCCGACGAGGGCGGTCGCGAACGCCCGTTCGTGCCGCCGAACATCGTTTGCGCCAACCAGACCAGTGTCGAGCAGTGGGGCGTGATCCTGCTGCCCTGTGACGGTTTCTTTCGCAAAGTCAGTGAGGCCACGGCGTCGACGCTGCTGCGTCTGCAGGCCCACGCCGCGGCCGTGGCCGTGCGCGTACACCGCGAGGAGGTCTTGCCGCCGGGCAGTCCCGGCGCCGACGTCGACGGCCGGGCAATCTGCGTCACCGCTGTGGACAGCTCGGGAACGGTGCTGGCTGAGGCCGCGCCGATCCACACCGGCCCCGATGCCCTCCCCGTTCGCTTTGACTGGGTGAGGGCCGCGACTGTCGACCCCGACCTGCTCGAGGCGCTGATCGCCGGCCTGTCCAACGAGGGGCCCGACTACGCCGGCCATGCTCACGTCGCGGCTTTCCAGGAGAACCCGGGCGTGCCGTTGACGCGGGCCCGGACGTACGTTCTCGAGCACGTTCACCGCGAGGAGCGAGACGACGCCGGCGGCCTCGGTTGCGAGGGCCTGCTCGAGCTCGCCCAGGCGAGCGCGCTCGAGCTCACCAGCCACGCGCAAGCCGACGGCGGGCCCGCGGCCGGCACAGGCACAGGCCTGTTGTTCTCCCCGCGTGTGATCACTGCCAGCGCGGAGTTCGTGAGCGTCGATGAATACCGCGAGGGTGGCGGTGACGCCGGCGGTCTGAACCTGGCGTGGCTTCGGCACGCCCTCGCTGATCACGCCTCCGCGGTCGGCGCGAACGCCGTCGCCCTGGTGTTGCCGCCCGGCTACGCCGGCGCCGATGTCGAGGACGGGGCCGCGGCGACTCCGGGCGTGGCCGTGATCGCGGTCGACTGCGCCGGCGACGTCGTTCAGGAATGCGCGGCCGTCGTCGAGCTCGCCCGCGGCGGCCTTGACCTCGGCCGGTGGACCCCGGCGGGCACGCTCGACGCCGAGACCGTCACGGCTCTCCGCGGCGCTCTTGTCGCCCCCGGGCCCGCGAACGCGCGCCCCCAGGACCCGGGGTCGCGGCCGCACGTATAGTCGGGTCGAGGTGGGTGAGAACGCTATGGACGCGGTGAAGGCGCGAACGCAACCAAAGAACACCGGCGGTGACACCAACAGTGCGGGTGATGTCTTCCAGGCCGTCAAGGACGCCGTCAGCGTCTCCGAGTTCTTCTCGCGGACGCTCGGGGTGGATCTACGCGAGTGCGCTCGTGGCTACAAATGCCTTTGCCCGTTCCATCACGAGGACACTCCGTCGTGCGAAATCACCGAGGATGACAGCGCGCGCAACGGTCGCTTCCGCTGCTGGGGCTGCGGCGCGAAAGGCTCCGTCATCGACGCCGTGATGCTCAAGTACCAGCTCGAGAAGCCTATGGACGCCGTGACGTGGCTCGGGCGCGAGTACAAGATCAAGCTCTCCGTCAACGGCCGCGAAAATGGTCGCACCCGCGCGCAACACCAGCGCCAGGCGGACGCTGCCGAGGGTGCGGCCAAGCGCGGCGAGGAGATCCTCTGGGACGCGGCGAGCAAGCTCGGCGGGCAAGCAAGAAAGGCGTTGCGAGCGCGGGGCCTGAGTGATGAGACGATCAAAGCGTTCGCTCTTGGCGCGAGCATCAACGAGAAGTCCGGGCCACGCATCACCATCCCGATCGGCGACGCCCACGGCGAGGTCGTCACGATCACGCGCCGCGCGATGTTCGACCGCTTCACCTGCCCGGGGTGCGGCGCCACCACCAGAGCGAAGACGATCGCCGCGCGAGCAAAGGACGGGAAGGGCCGCGAGTGTCCGAGCTGCGGGCAGCAGACGATGTTGAAGCTCGCGGTGACGCAGACGCCGAAGTATCTGAACGAGAGCGTGAGCGCCAGCGGCGTTGAAAAGTCGAAGCTGCTCTACAACGAGCACGCTGCTGCCGCGCGCTTCCTCGACGGCAGGCTCGATGAGCCGCTGATCGTGACCGAGGGTTACGGCGATGTCTGGGCCGCCCACGAGGCCGGCCACGGCGCCGCGGTCGCCTACGGCTGCGGCGCTCTCAGCAGCACCCAGGCCGAGCACCTCGTGGATTTGGCGCTGCGCGCTCAGCGCGCAAAGCGGGCGCACAAGTACATCCTGCTCGTCCCCGACTTCGACGAGACCGGAAAAGAAGGTGTGACCAGGAACCTGAACGTCCTGCAGAGAGCAGCGTCAGCGCTCGAGGACGCGGGACGCGACGGCGCAGCCGCGGGCACAGCGAGCGGCGTCGTCGTTCGCGTCCTCACCGGCATTGACGCCTACGAGATCACCGACGCCTACGGGAACAGCGGGCGCTGCAAGGACCTCGGCGAGCTCCTTCAAGCCCACGGCTCTGAGGCCACACGAAAGCTGCTCGAGGAGAACACGGTCAGCCCCGCCCAGTGGCGGATCCTCGCGATGCTCGACGACACGCGCTACACCCGCGATGCGCAGATCCACGGCGT
Source organism: Solirubrobacteraceae bacterium (assembly GCA_050012835.1). GTDB lineage: Bacteria > Actinomycetota > Thermoleophilia > Solirubrobacterales > Solirubrobacteraceae > Palsa-744. The sequence goes on from JBEKGK010000023.1 coordinate 13,674, forward strand.
CGCCCAGATCCTCAGCAGCACCCCGTACGCGCTCGGCCTCAGCCGCCTCACGCCCGACCTCGCCGCGCACTGGCAGCTTCCCGAGGCCGAGGTGAGCCAGTTCCTCTACTCGCACGGCCTACAAGGTCAAAGCGACGGCCGGCTCGCGCAAGCCGAGCGGCTAATGGCAGCCCAGCGCACGATCCTCAGCGACGAGAAACTCGCCGACACGGAGAAACTCAGACAGCTTACGCAGCTGCTCAACAACCGATAAGGGGCGAAGGCGAGGCAGCTGGTTGCCGAGACAAGGGTCTAGAGGCAGAAAACCAGCAGCTCCACTCAGGTCGTCGACCCCCTCTGTGACCCCTGGCCGGCCCTCCCCTGAGGCCAGCAGGCCGGCTGGCGCTCGCGTCAAGCCCCTGCGCTTCGCGCCGCCGCCGGCGGCCCCTGACGGGACAGGGCTTGACGCGCCCTGGCCGGCCCGCTCTGGCCGGGGCGTGCCTGACCACGATCACAAGGAGACGCTCATGAGCAGCAACCCACCGACGCCACGCCAGCTGCGCTACTTAAGATCGCTGGCAATCGAGAGCGGAACGACGTTCACGAACCCGAGCACGAGCCGTCAAGCGAGCGCCGAGATCGACCGGCTCCGGCGTCTTAGCTCGCGGCCACGCGTCCAAGACACGGACTTCGCCGAGGACCCCGAGCGGCGACCAGCTTACGCTACCGGCCAACAGCCCGGTGAGGTCTACGGGTACGGCTCGAGCGCGAGCTGGCAACGCCCGCTACACAAACCACACCCGTAACCGAAACCCCAACCGATCAAGGCGGCGCAGCGATCCCAGTCGCGCGCTCCCGGCCCCGCGTAACCCGCGTCGCCGCCACTAAGAAGACGGGATTGACAAGTGAGAAAGTCGAGCGACGCTCTGAGGCGTGAGTACAACCAACACGCAAGGGAGTGACCTATGGTAGTTGCAACCGTCATTGGGAATCTCGTCGCATCTCCGCAGGAGGTCGGCAAGGACCTGGACACGACAGTGGCGCGGCTGCGCGTCGCCTACGACCAGCCGAACGGTGGCACCGGGTTCATCACGGTGCTGGCGTACGGCAACACTGCCGTCTCGAGCCTGAAATGGCTGGAGAAGGGCAGGGGCGTCTGCGTCGTCGGCCGTCTTCGCTTCAACGAGGACAGCCAGGGCGAGAAGCACGTTCTCGTCGCCAACACCGTCAAGTTCCTGGGCCGCGCCAACGGTCAGGCTCACGACTCCGAGGAGGACCCGGGTGAGACCGAGGGTCACTCCGAGGCCGTCTCTGAGGAGGCGGAGGCCATCACGGCCTAGTGGCGACAGCCACACTTTTCCGGGGGATCAAGGGCGCTGAGCGCCTCCCCCGGAAAACCTATGCCCTTCCACGATCGTCGGCGTCGTGGCCCGGATCTGCTTCGCCGCGGCCGCAGCGGAGGTCGTGACCAGCGCCTGCGGGCGGTCTTAGCTCGGGCGCGCGCTGCTCTCGGTCCAAGCGTCCCGTCGTGGCAGCGTCCATACCTCGTTCACTTATGGCTATGGGATCTACCTTGAGCGCGGCTCCTGCGGGCGTTGGAGCGGCCGCGTTACACCGTTCGCGTCGGCAAAGAGCTGCTTCCATTCGCTGGCCTCGTAGAAGCAGAAGAACTCGAGCGCCGCCTCGACGCACGACTTCGCCCGACTTCAGATGGAAGTTCAGGTTCGGCCTCGACGGGTCCTCGCTCATCAGAACATCGCGCGTGAGAACAGCCATCAGTCCCGCGAACACCGGGTCCATCCTTCTGATGAAAGCAGGCAGCACGTCGGCGAGCTCAGCCTCGGTCATGCACGAGGCGAGCGCTTCCATGTACGCAAGCACAAACTCGCCGGGAACCAGCACGCCGTCGCCCATCCGAGGACGCTAGGAGCCGCCGTGGGCCCGACCGCCGCTTGTCCGGGACTCTCGCTACTCGCGAAAGGCGACAGCCGCCGTCCCCCGAATCAACTTCCCGGTCGTCCACTGGATCGCGGCCATCCCGGCCCTTGTCAGCGTCGCGGCGGTCGCCGCGAGCGCCGTTGCGATCGTCGCGATTCCCGGCTACCTCGCGACGGGCGTGTCCCCGGCCGTGGCGCTGGGGGATTGGCTTCACGCGCGCGATGCCCCGGGGCGGCCGAGAGCGGTGGATGACTGCGGCGCTCCTCCACGCGGACGGGGGAGTTGGCTGGCGAGCGGACCTCGCAGGACCGGGTGGTGGGTGCGTCGATCATCGGCGAGGAAGCATGTTCGCTGCCCGCGGATCCTCGACCGCTCGCCCCGGCCCGGCCCCGGGTGGGCGAGGCGACTCGCCCGGGCAGCTCCTCGTGGCAAGTGTGAGCTATCACGCCCTGTCGCTCGGGTCGGCCGCAGGCCTCTCAAGTCTTAGAACGTTGCACGCTATGCCTTGCGGGTGGCGTGCCCGGCGGGTGATGATGGCGGCGTCGAGCGATCGGACGGGTTTCTTCGGGGTCCCATCGGGGGCTTCGTCCGGCAGGTCTTTCAACCGCAGCATGGAGGAGAGGGCAGCAGATGAGCAGAATGGTTTGGCGGTCCGCGGCTCGCACCGCGTCTCGGAGTGCCGCGTCGCCGGCCGGTGAGCTGTCGCGGCGCGTCGTCAACGCTGCACCGCTGTCCGCCGTGTCCTCGCCCACCTCCGGCCTCGCGGACTCACGGCGCGGCCCTCTCTGCCCCGTCGCCGCGCGCGTCGAGGGCACAGCCGCTCGTGGGAGCGCACGCGAAGGAGCCCGTCCGAGCCCCACCACCCCCTCTCAGGTGGTGCTCGCAGAGGCCCCGACGGGCACCTCCTGCCCCCTCGCCCCTCCGGAGAGGGGGTGGCGTGATCCCGCCGCGGCCTCTGCGGAGCGGCGCGCGAGAGCCGCTTCCACGCTGCAGCGGCCGCCGACCCCTTTCGCTGGAGCGCACGTGCGTCTCACGCTCACGCGCATGTCCGCTCATCGTCATGCAAGTGATCGAGGGGGCCTCCCCTTAATAACCGAGGAGGAGACGGTCAGATGAGAATGTCACTGTCCTCCCGCGCTTACGGGTCGGCGCTTGCGCTCTGTTTCGTCGCACTGAGCGTCACGCTCGCGCCCGGCACCCCGGCTCTCGCCTCTTCCTCAACGTGTCCCAACGAAGCGCTCCGCGCTGAATCCAACGTCAACCCGGTCACGGGCACGCCTTTCTCGGCCTCTCTGCCCGAATGTCGGGCCTACGAGCTGGTCTCCACGGCCGCCAAGAACGACAGCAACGTGACAGAACCGGTGCCAGCTAACATCGGCGAACCCGACGTGTGGGTGACGGCGGACGGTGACAGCGCGCTGTGGTTGACGGGAGGCTTTACCGTCTATGGGGAAACCGCGAAGAATGGCTTCTCCGACGTGTTCGGGGCCACGCGCAGCGCGACGGGATGGTCGCAGTCCGCGGCGCTGGCGATTCCGGGGAGTGCTCCCACGTACACCAAAGCGGTCGCCGTCTCCAGCGATCTCTCCACGGTCCTGCTGACCCGCTCGGAAGAACTGAACTACTCATCATCTACCGAAGTGGTCGAGCGTCGTCCCGACGGCTCCTACGAAAAGATCGCCTCGGGCCTGCCCAACACGGCCAACAGTCCCTTGCCTGCCGAGGTAAGCGAAGACGGCGCTCGGACGTTCTTTGAGAGCAAAGCGCAGCTCGCCGGTGACACTCACATCGCCGCGCGTCAGCTGTACGAATGGACGCCTGCCGGCGGCTTGCACGTGTTTGCTGTTGACAGCGAAGGCCATCCGACGAGCCCGTGCGGGGCGGTGCTTGCCTCCCTGCCAACAAACAGCACCCGCAGCACCTCGCGCGACCTCTCACCGGATGGCTCGCGCGCCGTCTTCCTGAGCCCCGACCCTGCGCTCACTGGGGAAGAAGTCCCGGAAGAATGCAGGCTAGGGCCGGTCGTCAGCGGTCGGAAGTCCTACGTATCGGATCTGTACGTGCGCGAAGACGACTCAACCACGGTCGACATCTCCAGGCCGCCGGCGGGCCTGCCCGACTACGGCGCGAGCTATGTCGGCGCCACGACCGACGGTTCGGAGGTGTTCTTCATCACCCGCAACCGGCTGACGCCGGACAAGGCCACGACGCTCCCCGACCTGTATGAGTACGACGTTGAAACCAGGACGCTGACGCGGCTGTCGGTCGGTCCGCCCAGCTATGACGAAGCGAACGTCGGCTCCGCGGTCGTCTCCGAAGACGGCTCGCATGTCTACTTCGAGGCGACCGGCCAGCTCGTGCCCGGCGCGGGCGCTGCCTATCCGGAAGGCTCGAGCACGACCAACCTCTACCTGTACACCGCGGGCAGTGTGCACTTCATCGTCACGGTAAGTAACAGCGGCGCTGACGGATTCAGCTCGGTAGAGTTCGAACCACAGACGATCACCGGCCTGACGGAATTTGCGTGGGTGACGCCCGACGGCGGCGATCTGCTGTTCTACTCGGCGGCGCGACTGACCGGCTACGACAACGAAGCCCACTTCGAGCTCTACCGCTATGACGCGGCGAGCTCCACGATCTCCTGCGTCTCCTGCAGCCCGCTGGACGCGCCGCCTGGCCTCACCCCGCCGCTGATTCGCTCCACCACACCGGGCTTCCCTAGCTTCGTCTCTGAGGATCAGCTGCACGCGATCAGCACCGACGGCTCGACCGTATTCTTCGACTCCGCTGAACGGTTGCTGCCCGCCGCCGCCAATGCGCGCGACGGCGAACACGAACGAGTCTATGACGTCTACGAGTGGCACGACGGTGGGCTCTCGCTGATCTCAAGTGGCGCGAGCCCGTACTCGGACTGGCTCTACAATGCCTCTGCCAGCGGCTCGGATGTCTTCTTCGAGACCCGTGACCAGCTCGTTCCCGAGGACGGCGAAGAAGCCTACGATTGGTACGACGCGCGCGTGGAAGGCGGCTTCCCGGCGCCGGCCGCAGCGGCGCCGTGCGCCTCGCTTGCGACGTGCCGCAGCATGCTCGCGACCCCGCCCGTGCCAATCGCACCGGCGAGCGTCAGCGTCTCGGGATCTGGCAACCTCGCGCCTGTCGCCGAAGCGCCGCCGGCACCGATCAAACCCAAGCCGCTGACCCGGGCTCAACAGCTCGCCAAAGCACTCAAGGCATGCAAGGCCAAGAAGAACAAGAAGAAGCGAGCGACGTGCGAAACGCAGGCCAGGAAGCAGTACGGCCCGCCACATAAGGCGAAGAAGTCGGCGAAGCGGGGGGGTCGGTCATGACAGCGTCATCTCTGCTCAGGTTCCTGCGGGGGGTGCTCCCACTGGCGGCACTGGTGGCAATGCTGCTCGCTCCGGGGCCGGCGCGCGCAGAATCGTCATTCGGCATCGTCCCGGAAAGCTTCACCGCGGGCATGTTCCAGTCCGACGGCGTCACGCCCGACACGCAGGCGGGCGATCACCCCTACGCGGCGACAACCAGCTTCAAGCTGAACACGACGACCGCCTCGGGCCGAGTCCTCTCGGCCGGCGGTCAGACCAAGGACCTGGTCGTGCAGCTGCCGCCCGGCTTCGTCGGCGACCCGAACGCCACGCCCCAATGCCCGCGCGCCGACCTCGATAACACCGTCGAGCAGGTGCCCACCGCGGAAAACAACCACAACGTAGGACACCCCCCGCCGGGGGCGTGCGCGTGGGACACGCAGGTCGGGGTCGCGAAGGTCGCGTTGTTGGACCCCTCCACCGGTAGCAGTGACGAAACGTGGTCCGTCCCCGTCTACAACGTCGTGCCGAGCCGCGGCGAGGTCGCGCTGTTCGCATTCCGGATCGGCCCCGACGATATCGACGTCTTCATCCACGTCCGTGTACGCACGAGCGGCGACTACGGGCTGACCGCGGGGGTCTCCGAGGTCTCCGAGCAGGGCGTGCCGCTGGAAAGCACGGTCACGCTGTGGGGCGTGCCGGCGGACCCCAGCCACGACGCCCAGCGCGGGCAGGTGTGTCAGGCAATCAATTTCTCGGGAGGGTCCTGTGGTGGCGGGGACAACCCCAGCGACGCGACGCCGCGACCGTTCCTGACCAACCCCACGGCGTGCAGCGGGCAGCCGTTGACGAGCACGTTGAGCGTCGACTCGTGGCAGAGCCCGGGGCAGGTCACGGCGAGCGGCGAACCCGTTCTCAGCGACCCGAACTGGCTGACGGCCACGGCGCAGTCGCCGCCGCTGACCGAATGCGAAAAGCTCGTGTTCGACCCGTCGCTGACGGTGACGCCCGAAACGACCGCGGTCGATACCCCGACGGGGTTGAACGTCGACCTGCATGTGCCTCAGAACGAAGATCCTTATGGTCTGGCCACGCCCGAGCTAAAGGACGCAACCGTCACGCTGCCGGCCGGGGTGGCGATATCGCCGTCGGCGGCGAACGGCCTTGCAGGTTGCACGCCTGAAGAGATCGGGCTGCATACCGAAAACCCGGTCTCCTGTCCGAATGCCTCCAAGCTCGGCACGGTGCAGGTGACTTCGCCCGATTTGCCAGAGAACGCGGATGGCAGCGAGGGCGTGCTCGAAGGCTTCCTGTACCTGGGCGAGCCCGCGTCGGGGTCGATCACCGCGCCTCCGTACACGATCTACCTGCTCGCCGAAGGCTACGGCCTGTCGGTGAGGCTGGAAGGCAAGGTCGCCCCCGACCCGGCGACAGGCCAGCTCACGACGACGTTCACGGAAAACCCGCCGTTGCCCTTCGACGATCTGAAGCTTCACTTCTTCGGTGGTCCGCGCGCGGCGCTCACAACGCCACCGGCGTGCGGGACCTATACGACGACCTCGCAGCTCGTGCCGTATTCGAGCTCTCTCGCGGCGAGCCCGTCCTCGAGCTTTCAGACGAGCTTTGACGGCAACGGCGCGCCGTGTCCCTCGCCGTCGCTGTTCGCCCCGTCGTTCACCGCGGGCACCACGGGCACCACCGCGGGCGCTTTCAGCTCGTTCGTCATGAACATCGCCCGGCCCGACGGTCAGCAGGCGCTGTCTGAGATCTCGCTGTCCACGCCGCCCGGCTTGCTGGGGATGCTCTCGAGCGTCCCGTTGTGCAGTGAACCACAGGCCGCGCAGGGCACCTGCCCGGCCGCCTCGCAGATCGGCACGGCCACGGCCGCCGCAGGCGCGGGCTCGGAACCGTTCACCATCTCCGGCCCGGTGTACCTGACCGGCCCGTACAAGGGCGCGCCGTTCGGGCTGTCGATCGCGATCCCCGCGGTCGCGGGCCCGTTCAACTTCGGCACCGTCATTGTGCGCTCTGCGATCTATGTCGACCCGCATACCGCGGCGTTGACGGTCATAAGCGACCCGCTGCCGCAGATGGTCGACACCTCCCAGGGCGACAGCGGCGTCCCGGTCGCGCTGCAGGGCGTCAGCGTGAACATCGACCGGCCCGGTTTCATCCTCAACCCGACGAGCTGCGACCCGATGAGCGTGGGCGGCACGCTGGGCTCAAACCAGGGCGCCAGTGTCGCGGTGTCCTCGCCGTTCCAGGTGGGCGGCTGTGCGGGCCTGGCGTTCAAACCGTCCTTCACGGTCTCAACCCAGGCGAGGACCAGCAAAGTGTACGGGGCGAGCCTCGACGTGAAGGTGACCTCGGGCCTGGGCCAGGCGAACATCCACAGGGTCGACGTGCAGCTGCCGATCAAATTGCCGACGAGGCTCACCACACTGCAGAAAGCGTGCACCGAAGCGCAGTTCGCGGCCAATCCCGCAGGCTGCCCGGAAGGCTCGTTCGTCGGCTACGCCACCGCCCACACTCCGATCCTGGACGTCCCGTTGGCCGGCCCGGCGATCCTCGTTTCCCACGGCGGCGCGGCATTCCCCGACCTCGTGCTGGTCCTCCAGGGCCAGGGCGTCACGATCGAGCTGACCGGCAACACCGACATCAAAAACGGCATCACCTACTCGAAATTCGAAACCGTCCCCGACGCTCCGATCAGCACGTTCGAGCTTCAGCTCCCAGAGGGACCGCACTCGATTCTCGGGGCGTACCTCCCGGCGAAGGCAAACGGCAGCATGTGCGGACAGGCCCTGACGATGCCGACGACGATCACCGGCCAGAACGGCGCAGTGGTCAAACAGACCACGAAGATTAGTGTTACTGGCTGCCCGGCGACCAAGGCGACGGTCAGGGTCACGAAGACGGAGGCTAAGGGCAACGGCCTGCTCGTCACGGTCAACACAACTGCAAAGGGCACCGTGATGCTCAGTGGCAACGGCCTGAAGACGACGACCAAGATGAACGCCAACGCTGGCTCCCACAAGATCGACGTGCCGTTTACCACGGCGGGCGAGTCACTGCGAGAACATCACGAGAAGCTCGAGCTGCGAGCAAGGCTCATGGTGGGCAAGCAGGCAGTGGCCCGGACGACAAGCGTGAAGCTCTAAGGAGATCCCCGACATGAGCAACTATCTGACATCACGCCTGGGACTCTCTTCGCCCCCAACTCGGCCCTGCCGCAAGGGAGGACTCCTAGTCGCCTGCCTGTTCGGCCTCTTCCTCGCGGGCGCGCCAGCTGCGCACGCAACCCCGTACGGCGCGATCGGGCACTTCAACACCAGCCTGTTCGCTCTCCCGTTCGGTGTGGCGGTCGACAACTCGACCGATCTATCGGCCGGCGACGTGTACGTCGCAAACGCGTCCGGAGGGCAGGGCGCGGACAAGTTCGATGCCACCGGTGACATCCTGGAACCCCCGTCGCCGTTTGACACCGGAAGCGAACGTAGACTGACCGGTACCGCGGTCGACCCCGTAAACGGCGACGTCTACGTGGTCAACAGGACCACCGGAGAAATCGAAACGTTCAATTCATCCGGCGTCGAAGTGGCCAGCCCGATCTCCGTCCTGCCCGCAGACAGCACGACTGGCTTTGTGCAGATCGCGAGCGACTCCGTCGGCAACATCTACATCCCCAAGCCGGAAGACAACGAAATCAAAGAGTTCGAACCCGACGGCACGGAAGCCGCGGCATTCACAGGAACGACGGTCGGCGCATTCAACGATCCGAGGGCCGTCGCGGTCGACTCCGAAGGCAACATATATGTCGCCGACATCGGCAATGGACGGGTCGTGAGGATCGAACACGGGACCGGAACTGAGTCGGAATTCAGTACAGGCGTCGGCGTGCAGAGCGTCGCCGTCGATCCGTCCACCAACGACGTGTTCGTCGAGTACCTCAACGAAGAAGACAAATGCGAACCGCTGCTGGAAATGTCGTGCGTCCACATTGTTGAGTACAGCGCGTTGGGCGCAAGGCTTGAAGATTTCGGCGCGGGTACGATTGGCCACTCCCCAGCCGTCTCCTTCGGTGAGCGCGACCAGTTGGCGGTAAGCGCGGTGACCCACGATGTGTACGTGTCCGAAGTCACCAATCCCGGCAACGTTGTCATCTTCGGTCAGGCAGTGCTGCCCACGGTGACCACCGAAGCGGCCACGGGCGAAACGGCGTCAGAAGCGACGCTTCACGGCAAGATCAATCCGAAGGGCGCCGAAACCTTCTGTCATTTCGAATACGGCACGAGCACGACCTATGAACACAGTGTGCCGTGCCAGCCCGAACTGGTGGGGGAAGGCGTGAAGGAAAAGGCGGAGTCCGTGACGATCTCGGGCCTTGAGGGCAACACCGAATACGACTACCGGCTCGTTGCCAGGACCGGCAGCGGCCAGACGGTTCGCGGGGAAAACAAGACGTTCGCGACCAGCCAGGAGCCGCCGGTCCTGCTCGCGAGCTCCGTGTTCGCCTCGGAAGTGACCCAGAGCGACGTGGTCTTCAACGCGACGGTCAACCCGCAGCACCTGGACACGCACTACTACTTCAACTACGGCCTGCTTCCCTTCGAAGACACCTCTACATGCGCGCCGGCGAACACAGTCCCATACGCCAGTGCGCCCGCCACGCCCGTGGACATGGGCGAAGGCACAGGTCCCGAAGCGGTCAGTCTCGACCTCGGGAGCGCGAGCGTTGTGCTGTACCCAGGGATGGACTCCCGCGCGCTACAGCCGAACACCGTTTACCACTTCCAGGTCGTGGCCGAGAACGCCGCGGGCGCGAGCTGTGAGCCGGAAACGACATTCATCACGCTCCCACCCGACCCGCTCGCCAGCACCGGCGTGGCCTCCGGGATCACGCAGACCGCGGCGAACGTGTCGGGCAGCGTCACACCGGACAGCACGGGCCCGAACTCGGACACCACCTGGCGCTTCCAGTACGGGACGAGCACGTCCTACACCGGCAGCGCCCCGACGACGGCGGGCGACGCCGGCATGGGGACCAACGCGGTCGCGGTGTCGACCGCGCTGGAAGGGCTTGCGCCGAACACGACCTACCACTACCGGCTGGTCGCGAGCAACGCCAACGCGGACCCTGCAGCCAACGCGGCGACGGCACCGCAGATCGCCAACGGCGCTGACCACACGTTCACGACGCCGCCCTCAGAACCGCTGCTCGACCAGCCCTCGAGCCTTACCGAAACAGCAGTGACGCTCAACGGCGCTGTGAACCCTAGCGGCCACCGCCTGCACTACAGCTTCCAGTACGGTTCAACCACCGCCTACGGGCAGAGCTCCCCGACAGAAGACGCCGGCGAAGGCGCCACTCTCACGCCGGCGAGCGCGAGCCTTGCCGGCATCACGCCCGGCGTCACCTACCACTACCGGCTCGTCGCGATCGGGGCGGGCGGCGAAAGCTACAGCCCGGACTCGACGTTCACGCTCTACCCGCCGGTGTCCGCGCAGACTGGTAACCCATTCAGCGTGGGGCAGAGCACCGCCGCCCCGTTCCCGGCGATTCCGCTGCTGAGCGCACCCGCGTTCCCGCCGCCGCCCACGGAAACTAGGCCGCCGTCTCCGAAGCCGTTGACGAACGCCCAGAAGCTCTCCAAAGCCTTGAAAGCGTGCAAGCTGGACAAGTCCAAGAGCAAGCGCACGAAGTGCGAAAAAGAAGCTCGTAAGAAATATGGCAAGACAACAAAGAAGAAAAAATAGTCGGACGGACGATTGCATTCGGAGGCGGAAGAACTTGTCGAGCGGAGATCTATAAAAGCTTGAGTGGCCGCAAATCCTCCAGCGGCGCTCGAGGAAGGCCCTGGACACGCGGGAAGCCCGCGTGTCCGGTCCCGGCTCCCAGCGGGCGCCACGACCTGCCCCTCGGGCCGTGGCGCCCGCGCCCCTGCCAGTAACAAGCTGAGGGGCGCTTGTCCAAGTGATCCTTATTTTGATAGCGATCGCCTGGCTCAGCGTCGCGACGGCTACCGTCAGCGCCTGTCGCGTGGCGGCGCGCGCTGACGCCGTTGAAGTCGAGATCTGCCGAGCACTTATGGGGGTCGGACACAGAAAGACCCGGGTTTAAGCGTTCAGAACACGGGCTGACAGCTGTTTGCACGAACCCCCGCTAGCCCGGCTTACGTCATGGATGAGCTGCCTTCAACATCGACAGGATGGTGCTCTCCCCGGCGGATGCGCGCGAGGAGTCGGGCTATGAGGTGCAGGCCGTGGCGCAACGGCGTGAGCTGGACGCCGCAGGAGGCCGCTCAGGAACTGCATCGTCGCCGCCGGGAGCTGCCCGCCGGCGGGAGGCAGGTGTTCTCGGACCCGAGCCGGGGCGCTCGAGCGGTGTCGCCTGTCAACGGTCGGTCTACCGCCCGTCGATGCCGTCGAACAACTCCGAGGCCGAGACGCTGAGGCCCTTGCTCAAGGACTGCACCTGGGAATACGACTGACCGAAGCTCCCGGAACCGCAGGCTTCAAACGGTGGCGCGGTGTCGATCGGGGTGAGCGCGCCGACGCGCTGCTCGCCGGCGTGCTGCCGAACGCCCTCTGCGCCGGTCGCGCCCTCACAGCGTTCGGCAGCGGCGGCGCAGGCCGGGACCCCCACCGGCCGTGACCGCCGCCCGCCCTCGTGGGTGGCGGGAGCGCACTGGAACCGACGAGCGGCCGCTAGCCTCCGTGGGAGCTGGGGCACGCTACGACGGTCCGGGTGCTTGCGCTCTCGCCGTCCAGGAACGCGAGCCTGGATGCGAAGCGAAACCCACCGCGCGGGCACGTGTCGGGCAGGCTGATGCCCGCTGGGTGGTAGGGGATGCTGCGCCCGTGGACGGTTTCGTAGTAGGTGAGGTTCCCGCCGAGGGTGATGTGCATTTCGGTGACGGACACGTAGGGCGCTTCGGGGAGGCTCGGGATCGGTGGGACCGTGATCGCGATCTGACCGCGGGCTAGCACCGCGGTCATCACGACGCCAGCTTGGACCGGTGTTTCGCCACGGGCGTAGATAAGCAGGTGCAGATACCCGTCGGTGGAGGGCCCCGCGAACAGCGTCAGCGTGACCTGCTCTGGGACCAGGTACGGTCCGAACGCGATCTCGACGGTCGCGCTGCCGGCGCCCATGCGGGAGTCCGTCGGGCACGCCGCTGGGTCTGAGGTTTCCAGCGCGAGCGGAGGGCACGCCATGATGCCGAGGTCGCTCGTGGCGAGCCCCAGGCCTCGGGGGTAGGTGAGGGTGATCCCGGTGAGCGGCGCCGGGGCGAGCCCTCCGTCGGCGACCTGGAACGCGAACGACACGGTCGTGGGGGCACCGAGGCGCTCGGGGATGAACGCGGCGCTCATCCGCGCGCTCGTCCCGGCGGCGGCGGCGGCTGCGGGCAGCGCCAGGCACGCAGCGAGCGCGAGAGTCCCGGCGAGTGCTCGCGGGATCACAGCGCTCCGCTCCCGCTCCTAGTAGGGGAGCTTGCCGATTGCCTGGACCGTCAGAGCGTAGCTTCGCCGGTAGTACACGCCGTACAGTTCCCCGCTGCCGTGGATGTGCGCGTAGCGGCCGGTCCCGCCCGTGACGCTCATCGTCCCGTGAAAGCTCGGGCTCGGGCTCGTCGGGCTGGACAGCCGCCCGCTGCCGCGCGCGCTGATCGACCCGCCCGCCCCCGAGATCGTGAAATGCGCGGTGACTGTGGGTTCGCCGTTGTAGAGGAACCGCGCCCTGATCCAGCCCGGGAAGCTGCCGCTGGCGCGCCCTTCGTCGATGATCAGTTCACCCGAGCTTTTGGTGAAGTGAAGGCGTCCTTCATCGCGCACGCTGAGTACCCGCGCGGCGCGTGCCGGCGGCCTGCCCGATGCGGATCCGCTCGCGCCGGCGGCCATGGCCAGCGCCAGGATGCCCGTGCCGATGAGCGCCACGCTGCGCCGGCGCCCGATCACAGAAGATCTCCCCATGAGGGCTGCAACACCGCGCCGGTCCGATAGTTCCTGCGGGCCGCCGCCGCGGCGGGCGCCGCCGCCGAGCCTTTTCGAGTGTTCATCGTGTCCTGCCTTGCGCCCCAGGGCTCCTCGATAGTGCTCATCTCCTCGATAGTGCTCATGCCAACTTGCTCCTTTTTGTTGTGCGCCACTTCGTTGTTTGACTGGGGCGATGCGCGCGGGTCACCGTGCGCAGCCGCCGCGCGGCCCGCCATGCCCGCATTACCGCGAGCGTCGGGCCGATCAGTGGGCGAAGCTCGCGGCGCACCCGCGCGATCACCGGGCGTGCGACCCCGCTCGCCGCGCCGCGCTCGGAGCCGTAGTAGCCGACGACCGCAACGAACAGCATCACGTGCTGCGGGCCGTCGGGCAGCGCCCGCGTCTGGGTGATCGCCCGGCGCGCAAGAGCGGCCATCATCTCCCCGAGCCCCCCGGGGTCCTCATACAGCTCGAGGTATCCCGGCCCTGTCGGCTGCTCGCCGGCCGTGTCCTCGGCCTCGTCGACGAGCCCGTCCAGCAGCGTCAGCACCGCGCAGGTGCTCAGGTACGCCGCGGCGATCCGCTCGCCCTGCTGGGATGTCGTGGCGGGGTCCGCGGCCGCGACGATCAGCGCGTGCAGCGCCAGCACCGAGGACGCCGCGCCGCACGCCAGCTCACGCCACCCCAGCCCTGTGCCCTGCGCCTCGCGGGCGGCCCACTGTTGCAGCTGTCCGGCGCCGAGGCCCCCGATCGCGTGCATCCGGGTCTGGGCCTGCCCTGCGCGCGACGCGGTCCGCCGCGCGACGTCCGTGACCGCCGGGGCGGCGGGCAGTCGGAAGAGCGCTACACGGACAGCGTCCGAGAGCGCCTGCAGGTAGCCGCCGTCCTGCGCGAAGGGTGCCCGGCCGCTCGCTGCCTCCGGCGGTGAGACGGCGTCCTTTAGCGCGGTGAACAGGCGCTCCCCGTCGCCGAGCGGGTCCTTGGAGGGGCGCTCGCTGAGCCCGTCCAGGTAGTCGAACAGCAGCTCGAGCGCCACGATCGCCTGGGTGACCGTCTCGCGCTGCGCGCGTGGCGCGCCGGTCGCGAGCATCGCGGCGGCCTGCGCGTGGAAACCCTCGCCGTCAAGCTTGCCGAGTGCCAGCGCTCGCAGCTCGGGGTCAGCGATCGCCTGGGCTCTGCGCTGCCAGCGCGCGAGCTCGCGGTGCACCGTCGCCGCGACGCCGGTCCAGTAGCGTGCGTTCGCGACCACGAGCGCGATGCTCGCCCGCGCCGCGAGCCGCCGGTCGCCGATCGCTGATGCCACTCTCAGCGCCCCCCGAAACGGCGGTTTCGTTCGGCGAACTCCAGCAGCGACTGCTCCAGGCACTCGCGGGTGAAGTCGGGCCACAGCTCCTCGCGGAACACGAGCTCTGAGTAGGCGGACTGCCACAGCAGGAAGTTCGACAGGCGATGCTCGCCGCCGGTGCGGATGATCAGCTCCGGGTCGTGCATCCCGGGCTCGTAGAGGCAGCGTACGAACTCCTCCTCGCCGCCGGCCGCGAACCGTTCGGCGGCCCGCAGGATCTCAGCGCGCCCGCCGTAGTTGATCGCGACGTAGAGGGTCAGCCGCTCGTTCCCGTCGGTCAGCGCCTGCGAGCGGTCCATCTGCTCGGCGAGCTCCTTGGAGATCCCCTCGCGGGCGCCGAGGAAACGGATCCTGACCCCGTCACGGTGAAGCTCTGGGGTCTCGCTGGCGAGGCGCCGGCAAAGCATTCCCATCAGCGCCGTGATCTCCCCGTTCGAGCGCGACCAGTTCTCGGTCGAGAACACGTACACCGTCAGCTCCTTCACGCCGAGGCGCGCGGCGTCGCGAATGCGTGCTGAGAGGGTGTCCCCGGCGGCGTCGTGCCCTGCCTGCACCGGCAGCCCTTGGCCCTGTGCCCAGCGGCGGTTGCCGTCGGCGATGATCGCGACGTAGCGAGCCATCTGGGCTAGCGCTCCTCGAGCGCCAGGGCGGCGGGCACGCGCGAGGCGATGAAGCTCGGGACCGCGACGAGCGCGAACGCTGCTGTGAGCACGAGCGCGAACACCTCGAACGGGCGCGCTCCGGTCGCCACGCGCGCGAGCGGGAATCCGGTGACGTGCCGCAGGTACCCGTCTAGGACGAGCTGCCCGTAGACGCCGAGCGCTGCGCCGGTGAGGCAGCCCGCGGCGAGCATCAGCGCCGCTTCGATCGCGAGGATCAGCCGCAGCCGCGAGGGCCTGACCCCGAGCAGCCGCAGGCTCGCGAGCGAGCTGCGGCGCTGCCAGACGCTCGAGGCGAGCGCGGCGGCCATCGCGCCGATCGCAGCCAGCAGCAGCAGCGTTGAGATCTCAGAGAGCTGGCCGAGGCCTTCACCTGCGAGCCCGTCGATCCGCGCCGAGCGCTCTGCCGCGAGCGACACTTCAAGACCGCTGGCGGGCCCGAGTGCCGCGATGATCGCGGCACGGGCCACGGCCGGGTTGCTGCCGGGCCGCAACCTCACCCCGAGCGCGCTCGGGGTGCTGTTCGCCCAGGCGCGCGTGTAGTCGCGTGAGCTGATGAAGATCACGCCCGGCGGCCACGCGAGGTTCGTCGTTGTCGCCGCGATCCGGTAGCTGAGGTTCCCGGTCGGGGTTGGCAGGGTGAGTGTGCCGCCGACGCCGGTGTGGTGTTCTGCGGCGATCTGCTGGGAGACCGCGATCCAGCCGCCCCGCGCGAGGCGCGCGAGCGCCTGCGGGACGCTGCCCGTGATGATCTGGCTTGAGAGGACGTGCGCGCTGGCGCCAGGCGGGCGCGCGATCACCCACACCCGCCGTCCGGCGAGCGTCAGAAAACCGCCGTTGAACGCCTGCACGCTCGCGACCTGGGGTACGCGTGCGATCGCGGCCTGCGCCCCGGCTGGCGGGTCGATGTTGTCGACGGCTTGGTTATCGCCGGGGTTGGTGACCCAGATGTTTGCGTCGGCGACGTAGCTGTCTGCGAACGTGTTGATGCCGCGCAGCAGGTCATCGCGGGATCCTCCGAGCGCGACGCTGCCGAACAGCGCGACGGCGCCGGTAGCGGCGAGCGCGAGCGAGCGGATCGTGCTCACGCGCAGCGAGGACAGCGCGACCGGCAGCGCCGTGAGGCGCTGGAAGCGTTCGGCCAGCACGCCACCGGCGCGCAGCACCGCGGCGAACGTCAGCGGGACCGCGAGCACGGTCGCGGCGGCCAGCAGCGCACACGAGGCGATCGCCGCCGACGGCGCCGCCGCGAACAGCGCCGTGGCGAGCGCGACGAGCACGAGGGCGGCGGCGAACATCCGTGCCTGGGTGTGTGGGTGAAGCGCGTTGCCGGGGGCGCCGTCCTCGCGGTAGACGGCATCGCGTGCGCGGCCGCGGCGCAGGTCAAGCAGCGGCACCGCCGAGGCCAGGCACGTCGCGGCGACCCCGCCGATCGTCGCGACGAGCAGCGGTCGCAGCCCGACGACGGTCGCGTTTGAGAGCGTGAACGCCTCCGCGAGATAGCCGGTCGGCTGGTGAAAGACGCCGCTTGAGAGCGCGTACCCCACGATCAGCCCGACCACGGTTGCGGCGAGGCCGAGACACAGCGCCTGGAAGAGCACCATCTGCACGACGGCGGTGCGTTTGATGCCGGTCAGGCGCAGGTCGGCGATCGCCTGGCGGCGCTCGGGGACCGTGAGCAACAGTGCGTTGAACGCGAGCAGCAGCCCGAGCAGCACCCCGATCGCGGCGAACACCTCGCTCGCCAGGGCGCTCGGTCGCAGCGCCTGGGAGAGCAGCCCCACGTCCTGATCGGCGGGCGCGAGCGTCAACCGCTGCCCGGCGAGCGCCTGCAGCTCACGCGCGACGAGCGCCTGCTGGCCGGGAGCGGGCTGCACGAAGATGCGCGTTACTCGGCCCTGGAGTCCGGCGAGCTGCTGCATCCGCTTCAGCGGCATGACCGCCACGAGCGAGCGTGACAGTGCGCCGGCGGCTTCGGGGCCGAGGACCGCCGAGACCCTTAGTGGACTCGCGCGGCCGCGCATCAGCAGCGTCACCGGCCCCGCGGTGGCGCCCGAGCCGGTGATTCCAAGCGCCTGCGCGGTGGTGCGGCTGAGGCCGATGCCGCCGGGTGTGAGTGCGCCGAGCGGCAGCGTGCGCGCGAGGCCGTCGAGTGTCGCCAGTGCGACGTCGGTCCCGGCGAGCTCGATCCGTACCCGCCGGCCGTCCTGCGCGAGGACTGTCGCGCTTTGCTCCAGCAGCGGCGCGGCCTGTTTGACGCCGGGGAGGTTTTCCACGCGGGTGAGCAGTTCTTGATTTACGCCGTCGCCGTCTCGGGCTTGCAGCTGCAGGCTCGCCGGGCCGATGACCGCGCCGATGACTTTGCCAGAGGAGGAGGCGATGCTGCCCTGCGCGACCAGCGCCGCGAACAGCAGCGCGACGGCGATCGCGACGCCCACTCCCGCCAACAGCTCCTGCGCGGCGTGCGCGCGCAACCGCCGCCGGTAGAGGTAGAAGAGCGCGTAGGGGCGCATCAGCGCGCGGGTCTGAAGGCGCTCGGTGCCGGCCATGCTCGCGTCAGCCTCCCGCGCTCTGCGATCGCGGCGCCACGGCAAGGCGTGGGCCGTCGGCGGGCTGCTCGGCGGGCGCGAGCTGCCCGTCGTGAAGCAGGAAGCGCCGGTCGGCGAGCTGGGCGGCGTCGCTGTCGTGCGTGACGAGCACCACGGCGGCTTGCCGCTCGCGCGCGACCGTGCGCAGCAGCGCCACGACCTCCCTGCTGCGGGCGCTATCAAGGTTTCCGGTCGGCTCATCGGCGAGGATCAGCCGCGGCTCGCCCGCGAGCGCGCGCGCGATCGCGACCCGCTGGCGCTCTCCTCCGGAGAGCTGCTCGGGCGTGTGCTCCAGGCGGTCGCCGAGGCCGACGCGCTCCAGCCACGGCAGGGCGTGAGCCTTGGCCTCGCGCATCCCTAGGCCGCCGACAAGCAGCTTCAACGCGGCGTTCTCGAGCACCGAGGTTCGCGCCATCAGCTGCACCCGCTGGTAGACGAAGCCGACATCGCGCATCAGGTAATCCGACGCCTCATCCTCAGACAGTGAAGCGACATCGCGCCCGTCGAAGCGCACCTGGCCGGAGTCCGCCGCCGCCAAGCCCGCGATCAGCAGCAACAGCGTCGTCTTGCCCGACCCGCTCGGGCCCTGTAGCGCGACCATTTCGCCTGGGCGTACGCGCAGGTTGACGCCGTCGACCGCACGGACCTCCTCGCCGCCGGAGCGGTAGTGCTTTATGACCCGCTCAAGCTCGAGCATTGACGCTCCGCCGCTCGCGCCGGTGCTCGCTGGCGCTCACCCAGCGGCCCGACGGGGGCGGCGCAGGGGAAGGACCGTCGCGAGCTCCGCGGGCGGGGCTCCCCGCAGCTCCCCTTCGCTGAGAGCGAGCGCGCGATCCGCGCCGGCCAGGCCGGTCGACTCGCTGGTGCTCGCGAGTACTGCGATGCCGTCGTTGGCGAGCGAGCGAAGCAGCGCAAGGACCCCGTCGCGTGCCAGCAGGTCCACGCCCTTGGTTGGCTCGTCGATCACCAGCAGCGCGGGTTCCAGCGTGAGCGCCCGCGCGATCGCGACGCGCACGCTCTCGTCCTGCTCGAGCGCCGCGACGCGCTGGGACGCGGTCTGCTCGCCGCCGACTCGCTCAAGCGCCCTGAGCGCGCGCGTGCGCGCCCCTCGGGGGCCCACGCCGTGCGCGAGCAACCCCACCATCACGTGGTCGAGCACGCCCCGCCCTTCGGCGGAGCGCAAACCACGCTCGGGAAAGCCGATGCCGCCGCCCAGCAGCCCCTCGCCGGCCTGCTCGAGGTCCCGGCCTTCAAAGCGCACGCTCCCACTGTCCGGAGCCTCGATGCCCGCCGCGATGCGCAGCAGCGTCGAGCGTCCCGAGCCCTTCAGGCCCCAGACGACCGCGAGCTCCCCCGGCTCGAGCTGGAGCGTGACGTCGCGCAGCACGGTCCGCTCACCGGCCGAGCGGCTGTAGCGCTTGCAGACATCCTGCAGCGCGAGCAGGCTCATCGCCGTGGGCTCGCGGGCTCGCCGATCGCCTGCAGCTCCCGGCGCAAATACTGGACCCACGCCAGGTGCGCCCCGACCGCGAGGCGGTTCTCCTCGTCGATCAGACGGTCGGCCAGCTGCGAGACCTTCTCCTCGGAGTTCGCGTCCTGGGAGGGCAGGGGGCCACTGGCCTCCCGCAGGCACGCCTGCTCATAGCCGTCGATCACGCCGCGCGCGAGCTCGGGGCGGCCCATCAAGGCGGCGAGCTCGATCGCGAACAGCCGCTGACGCCGGCGCTCCTCAGCGAGCTGGCCGATCAGCCACTGCTGGTAGAGCTCCACGGCACCCTGTGCCGCGCGGTAGCGCGGCTTTGGCTGGCGTCCCGCGCGGCTGCCCGGGACTTCCTCGACGAGGCCCCGCTCCTCGAGCGCCGCCAGCGCCGTATAGACATGCGAGGTGCTGCTGAGCGACAGCGCACCGTCATAGGTCCTGTCAAACCGGTGTGCCAGCTCATACGCGTAGCTCGGGCGTTCGATCACCAACCCGAGCAGCGCCCAGTTCACCGGCGACTGCATATGGCCCTGCTGCTCCCGTACCCTCCCCGCTCCCATGGCTCCACATCCTAGCTCGACAGGGGCCCCGCACGTCATGCCTGCGACCCCCAAAACACCCAAGACTTGCAACGTTATATGGCTTGTAGTAGTCCGGCGCGAAGCCGTCTCTCGGCCCCGCAGCGACCCCCTGAAACCCGGTCAATCGTCGCGCTGAGGTGTGAAAAGCATCCAGCCAGGACTATTTTGTCAAGGCGTAGAACGTTCAAGGGCTTGGCTTGTGTCGGGGTGCGTGGCGGCGTGATGATGGTCGCCCATGGGGAGCTTGCGAGCGCTGCGATGATGAGTGAAACGCCGGTTGCGCAGCTGCGGCGTGCACCCCGGCGAACGGGCGCTCTGCTTCACATCGCCGCGCACCCCGAAGCGAGCAACCGCGAGATCGCCGAGGGCATCGGCATCACAGATGATGGGCAGGTCTCGCGGCTGCTCGCGCGGATGCAGGATCACGGGCTTATCCGCAACCGGGCCGGGGCTGGTACTCACGGTGGCGCCAACGCCTGGCAGCT
>JBEKGK010000024.1:0-48699 GCA_050012835.1 Solirubrobacteraceae bacterium
GGTGATCAGGCCAGGGGCTTCCTGTGCCCGTGTCAGGACGTTGCTCGGCAGTGCCAGGTAGTCGTGGTTCGCGATTTCCTTCTGACCACCCTTCTTTTCGACCACGTACTGCAGGTAGTTCTGCACCGTCGTGGCCTCGCCCTGCGTCGTGCCATGGACTATGTACTTCGCGGCGTTCGAGAGCGCCAGGTCGTAGGTCAGCCCGCACAGCGCGTATGTCTTCGAGAACTGTTCCGTCGTCACTTCGTTCCAGGTTGATTTCACCGACGGCGGCGGGAACGATGCTTTGCCGTTGGTGTAGACCGTCTTCTTGCAGTTCGAGTTGCTCAATTCTTTGGCGTCGCCGTTACCCGACGGGTCGGAGTAAGTGGCTTTGCCTTTCTTGCTGGTGTTTTCAAGCTCAACCCAGAATTTCTGCTTGCCTGGGCCGCCGCTTTCCGGTGCGAAGCCGAGTTCGCGAGCTTCCGCGAGCACCGCGTAGCCGATGCTGCTCGGTGTTTCGGCGACCTTTTTCAGGAGCCCCGAGCCTTTTTCGCCTTCAGCCGGCGTGATCGCTTCCGGCCACAGCGTGCTGTTCGACAGTTCGGAGAGTTCGTTCCACGTCTTTTCTCCGGATTTGGTTTTCAACAGGCCGGTGTCGCTCCAGTTGAGGAAGCGCTTGAAGATGTGCGTCGTACCAGAAGCGTCTTTACGCACGACAGGCGTGATCGAAGCTTCTTTGTTGCACGTCGGCCCGCCGACCACCTGAACGAGTTCGTCCCCGTCTTCGGTGATCTGGCTCCATTTCGTGACGGAGCCCGAGTAGATTCCCTCGAGCGCTTTCTGGCTCAGCGCCAGACGGCCCGTCACTTTGGAGTTGCCCGTGCAGCCTTCGGGCAGGTTGACGACGATCGCCACCGCGGCCTGAAGGACCGGGACGGTCAGGACCGTGCTTGCGGGTCCTTCGCTGGTGCCCTCGACTTCGAGCTCTTCTTTTTCGGTCTGGTTGACCGTGTTGTCGGTGCCGATGTACCCGAGTGCGCCGTATTCGAGTTTTTCGTGCCACGCAGCGAAGCCTTTGCCGCTGCTGGTCGATTTGTAGATCACCGTCGGTTTTGCGCCGGTGCCCTGTTTCCCGCTACATGCGCCAGCCGCTTTGGATTTGTTGAAGTCAGGGTTCCACACCTGGTCCTGGGCGACCGCCTGCAGCGACGAGCCCGCCGCTTCAATCGACGCGCCTCCGCATTTCGTCAGGAGCGCGGCGCTCGCCGTGCCCGGTGCTACGGCTGCGGCTACAGCCGCCGCCGAGATGACGCACGCCGGCACAATCCGGCGTGCAAGGGAAGACTTCATTGCTCGACTACCTCCTGGTTAGCATTTACATCGCCGACCGTTGGGAGATCCGCTCCCAGGCGACGACGAGAAGGAGCATCCACTCCCAGTCGGCAGTCTCTTCGCGGCAGGCGTTGACAAGGTTGCCAGGCCGTGATGTCGGCCCTGTCAGGCCCCTTGTTCACAAGCTGGTCACATTCGTTTACATTCTGGTAACGAACGCGCCGCCTATGAGGTGATTGCGGGTCGGTTCTCCGCCCGCTCGCCACTCGATGCCGTCGCCGTCGCGGCCGCCCGCTCACACGATGAGCCTGCTTCCTCTGCCCAGCCGGCGGTCTCGGGGCCGCCGCAGCCGCCCCAAGACCGCCTGCCGGCTGCCCTGCTAGTGGTGCTTGGCCGCCTTCTTGGCCGGACGCAGCGTGACGCTCACGGACGTCGTGTGGCTGGCGCCTTCCGGATCGCGCGCGACGATCGTGGCGCGCGCGCTCAGGCTGTGCGTGCGCGCGAGCAGCGCGCGCGCCTTGCTCGACAGGTGCAGCGTCAGCGTCTTCGCCTGCCCGCCGGTCACCGAGAACGAGACCGTCGCGAGCGTCAGGATCGCCGCCTTGCTCTTGGCCTGATGCCCGACGCTGGCCACGACCGCCTTGAGCGTGCGCAGCGTCACCGTGCCCGAGCAGCTCTTGTCGGATGCAGGGCAGCTGACCTTCAGCGTGAAGGCGCCCGAGCTGCTGACCGACGTCGAGCTGCCGCTCGCGAGCGTGGCATCCGGTTCGCCTTCCCTCGATTCCACGTGTGGTTCCACGCCCACTTTGCCCGTCGGCGGGGTTTCTTTGGGCGTTTCTTTCGGAGCTTCGACCACGACTTCTTTGGCCATGGTCGTGAACGTCTTTTCTTCAGTGCTGTCGGTGGTACCGGCGGAGTTCGTCGCGACGATCCGCACGTGATAGGTCGTACCGGCGCTCAAGCCCGTCAGGGCTGCCGACACCGGCACGAAGGCTTCGCCCTTTCCGGGCGCCGTGGCGCACGGGAGCGGGGGCGACCCGAACGATTTCGAGGTGCCGTATTCGAAGTGGCAATTGGTCACTTCCGCGCCTTCGGGATTCACCTTGGCGTTGAGCGTTGCCGTGGTCTGTGTGACGGTGGAGGCCGCTTCGATCGCGACCGCCGGCGCCGGCCCTGACGTGAACGTCTCGTCAGCGCCTTCCCCTTTGCCTTTGGCGTTGGTTGCCACGAGGCGGAAGTGGTAGAGCTTGTGCTTTTCAAGGCCCGCCACCGTCGCGGAGACCGGCACCGGTTTTTCGCCTTTGCCCGGCGACGCCGAGCATTTGGCGCTCGACCCGTACGCTTCCGTGGGCCCGTACACGAATTCGCATGCGGTCACTTCTTTGCCGTTGGGGTTGACCGTCCCCTTCAGCGTCACCGACGTGCCTTCGACCTTCGGTTCCGGTTCTGTGACGACCGTCGGCGGGCCGACGCTGTCGATCGTCCGTTCCACTTCGATCACGGGCGTCGCGAGATCGTCGGTGTGGATCTTCTCCTTGATCGTCAACGTGCCTACTTCTTTGAACGTGTGCTGCACTTCGGTGGTCTGCTGCTCACGCGTGCTCACCGTTTCGCTGCCTTCGTGCCCGAAGGTCCATTCGACGCTCATGGCGTTGGCCTGCGTGAGCGTCGAGGACAGCGTCACCTTTTCGCCGATCGGCACGGGTTCGACTTCGACTCCGCCGGCCTTAGCCGTCGGCACCGTTGCGCTCGCCGTCGGGCAGCCGCTTCCGCCCGGCCCGAACTCGACGATTTTCGGGCCGTTGCCCGGCTTGCCCGGTTCTTCGGTTTCCGAGTTGCGCTGGAACATGAAGAACGTGTCTTCTTCCCCGCTAGCGGCGATCGATGGTTCTTCCGGTCCGAAGCCTTCGCGGACGATGCATTTACCTGCCGCCGAGGCCGGGCTCTGCCCGCCGGTCCAGCCTTCCTCCTTGAATTCCGGGCTGTAGATGAGCGCACCCGCGTATTGCTGGTTGCCCCCGGTCTGGAGTCTGATCTTGGCTCTGATGTAGAACCTGCCTTCGGCGCCGATCGACAGCTGCGCGCCGCCGCCCGGAGATGCACCGGGGAATTCCGTCAGCTCTTCCAGCGGACATCCTTCTTCGCAGTCGAACTGGATGACCGGTGTCGGCGGAAGCGCGCCGTGCGAACTCACGGGGATTTCGTCGATCTGATCGAGTTCGC
This sequence comes from Solirubrobacteraceae bacterium, assembly GCA_050012835.1. Taxonomy (GTDB): domain Bacteria; phylum Actinomycetota; class Thermoleophilia; order Solirubrobacterales; family Solirubrobacteraceae; genus Palsa-744. The sequence continues at coordinate 3,538 of JBEKGK010000024.1, forward strand.
CGACGACGTACACATCGCCCGTTTTCGGCGAGACCGCCGGCGAGTTGACGCATTCACATTCTTCGAAGTAGTCTTTTTCGTCGATGTACCTTTCGCCCAGGGCACCGGTGTCGCTGATCGGCTGCAGGACCGTGGTCCCTTCCTGTTCGAAGTTCCCGTTTTTGTTCTTTTTCCCGCGATCGATGCTCGCCACCAGGATCAGTTCGTGCGTTTTGGGGTTGACCGTGATGCCGCCTGGTTCAAGCAGCGCGACGCCCTGTTCTTTCGACTTCGGCTGCAACACGGTCGGACCGACGAACAGGCCGCCTTCGGTGCCCACCGGTTCGAGTTTCTTGCCCGACGGTTTGGCGTTGAACGCATAGATGGCCGAGGCAGCCGGCAGTTCCGGATCGGGCTCTTTTTCGTTGCGCGTCTCGAGCGCGAGCACGTACACGCGTTCGAGTTCGGGGTCGACCGCCACGCCCTCGATTTCGTCCGGTTCGGACCCAGTCGCCGGCTTGAACGTTTCCGAGGCGACGGCTTCCCATTTGCCTTTTTCTTTTTCGTCGCTGAACTCCTGGATTCGGAAGTTCTTGCCGCCCTTGGGGTTGTCGACCACGTAGATGTTGTTGGTCTTCGTGTCGACCCCGAAGGCGGGTTCCGGTTCGTTCAGCTGCCCGAGTTCGGTGCCTTTCTCGCCGAAGCGCTGGATTTCCCCGTATGGGACAGCCTGCGCCGCTACGGCGAACGCTCCGCCCATCAGCAGAACCCCCGAGAGCAGGGCCATCAGGCTCCGAAGGGCACGTTGAAGGTCAGACATCGGGCTCCGATCTAGTCGCTTGTGCGGTCATACGCGGAATACTGGCGTGACGGGGCGCCCAGTTCGTATAGAAGTCGTGAACGGCGCGTGAACCTGAGAGCGCGCCCGATCGCGATCGCGCTCATCGACGCGGCCCGCGTCGAGACGTCATCCGCCGCTGCGCACGCATCGCGGAGATGGTCGCGGGCGCTACCCTGACCTCGCGTCCGCGGCGGCCTGGGCGCCCGCGCAGCGACGCGCCGGCGAACGCGGCGAGGAGCACGATCCCGAGGATGTACTCGGGCGCGGGCTCGTGTTCAGTTTGGCGATAGGCCACGGCCTCGTTGCTCACGGACTCCGGCGCCGCCTCCTCCTCTTCTTCGCGTTCAGGAGCCTCGACGGGCGAGGTCACCGCCGAGGTCCCGCTCGGCGGGGTGGGGCGCGCCGGCGTGGGGACCGGAGGCGGGACGAAGGGCAGTACGAAGGCCGGGAGCGCAGCCGGCACGAAGAACGGTGGCGCCGGCGTCGGGTGGGCGGGCGGTCGCGGGACGAGCGGAGCGGCCGGCGCCGGCGCCGGCGGAACGGGCAGCGACAGCGGCGCCGAGGACGCCGGGGCGACTCCGGCGGGCGTCGGGGCCGGTGTCGGGGCGGGCACTTCGACGCCCTGTGGCTTGACCGGCAACTGTGCGAGCGGGGTGGTGCCACACGGCTGGCGGGCGCTCCCGGCCTGGACGGTCACCGGCAGCGTGTAGGAGAGTCCGCCGGCTTCGATCGTGACGTTCGTCTCGCCCTTGTTGTAGGCGCAGAAGAGGCCCGATTTGGCGTCCGCTTCCGGTTTGCCTTCGGCGCCAAGCAGCACAGCGCGGGGATTGCCGGTGGCGAGATTCGGCTTGACGAACTGACCGACCTTCGGTTCAGAGGAGGTGAACGTGTATTCCGGTTCCAGGCCGCTCGCGCATTCGGTCCCCACGCAGTTGGACGGGATCGGCACGTAGGGGCTCGTTTCGGGTGCGCCGGCCGGTTCGGGGGTCTCGTTGTGAGCGCGATTGCCCGAGCGCGGACGGCGCGCGAGCCCGCTGAACAGCGCCGCCTGGCTGCGCCGCAGCAGGGTCCCGTCCTCAGCTTCCATGGCGAGTTCGCCGATGTTGGGAATCAGCTCCACGCTGACGGGCGCGACGTTTCCGGGTTTGCGTTCTGCGAGCGCCGCGTCGACCTGGGCCAGCAGGAAGCCGCTGGCGCCGATGAAGCCCTTACCCTCGCCCTGCCCGTTCCCGGCTCCTTCTGTGACGTAGCTGACGTAGCCCAGAGTGCCCGAGCCGTAGGCGTAGATCGCGGCACCCGCCCGCAGTGGGAGTTTGACGTTCTTTTCGGGGGAGTCGAAGAAGTAGGCCGACGCATCGTCGTTCGGCGCCGCCTTGCCTTCGCCCAGCAGGGCCCTCACGACCTTCCCGGCGGCTTCCCCTGCGGCGCCCCCGGCTTCAACCTGGGCGCTGAGGTTGGCGTTGCCGACGACGATCGCGGGCTGCCTGCGGTTGGCGGCTTCGGCGAGCTGGCCTTCGAGCCATGTCAGCTGTTCTTCGTTCACCGGCGTGCTGTTGTCGAGCACGATCACGAGCACGCCGTCCGATGTGAAGGAGTAGTAGGCGGATTGACAGCCTGGCGCTGCGCACGTCGGCTTGGCGAACGGGAACCCGCTCCCGCTGAACGCTTCCTCGAACGATTCCTCGCTTCCGCTGCCGTCGAGGTCCGTGGGCGAGGCGGCGGCGTATGCCGGCTTTGGGCTGAACGCGAGCACCGAGGCGTAACGTGCGAGCTCGTTCTTGTAGGGGACGACGAGCTCCGCCGGACCGGCGGTTTCCCCCGTCGTGACCCGCGGGCCGGTGTACAGGAACGCCGCGACGTTCGTGACTTCTCCCGCGCGCCGCATCGCGTTCTCCAGCCACGCGTCAGGCCCGAGGCTCGTGTTGGCGCGGTCGGCACAGGGCGCCGCGCATTGGGCGCCGCCTCCGATCGCAAACGCCGGCGCGCCGGCGGCGATCGGGGCGGACTTCTCGATCGGCGCCGACCCTTCGGCCGGGTAGCGATAGACGTCGGCTGTGTCCAGCAGCGACTGATGCGCGACGTCGTTCGACAGCAGGCCGCCGACCGCCCAGCCCTGGGACCCGGTCGAGTTGACCAGCGCCGCCACGACCGGATCGGGCTCGTAGGGGGTGTCGAAAAAGGCGTATTCCCCGGGTGGTTCCTTGGCATCGTTCAATTCGTGCTCCTCGTCGCTCCAGCCGTTCGCGGTCTGGCGCAGCACCGCGGTTTCCGCCTTTACCGGCAGCGGATAGGGCGCGATCAGGTTCGGAGGCGAGCCCGGTGGCGGGGCCGGTTCGTTTTCCACGCGGTAGGTATTCGGCTCGACACCGGTCGCGATCGCCCGCAGCGCGTTCCCTTCGCGGAACAGCGCGAGCGAGCCTGGCGCGGTCTCACCGGGGAACGGCGTCGGGGTCGCCTGCCATTCGGCCGCAGCGGACTGACGCTCATAGATCTGCGTGCCGGCGCTCGACCCGGAGGCGCTGAACGCCGCACCGCCGTCGGGGAGCCCGACGACGGCCCAGGGCACGTTCGATCCCATCGCGTTCGCGGCGCCCTGGTCGACGTGCCAGCCGGAGCCTTCGTTGACGAGTAGGCCGGCCTCGTACTTTTCGGAATCCGTGCTCACGAGCTTGCGGTATGCGACGATCGCCTCCGAGCCGGCGAAGGCGATCGAGGTGAAGCTGGCTTCGGCGACTTCGGGCGGCAGGCAAGGTTGAGGGGCGCCGCCGGCGCATGTGGGTTCCTGCGTCCACGTCTTGCCGTAGCTCAGCAGCACGCCACCCTGCCCGACCGCGTAACCGCGCGAGGGTTCGCTTTCGTCGAAGGCGATGCCCAGGAGGTTGCCGCGGAAGTTGTACGGCGTAGCCGGATCAGGTTCCCACAGGCCGGTTTCACCTCGCCACAGCCACATCTGGCCTTCGTTGCCGGCGGCGTAGGCGCGCGTCGGGGTCGGCCAGGCGACCGCGCGCAAGCGGGGCGTTTCCCGCCGGCCACCGGGCCCGAGCAAGCTTTCCGGCAGCCAGCCCTCTTCCGGCACGTACCGCGCCACCTCGCCCTGGGCGCCCACCGCGAGCACCTCGCTGGAGAGCGACCCGACCGGCGCCCCCGGCTGCGGCGCGAGCGCCAGCAGTGGCTGTCGAAAGGAAACGGGCCACGGTGTGAGGCGGCTTGCGACCGGTTCGAGGGTGAGGTGGACAGGCAGCCCTTCTTTGCCGAGCCATCCCTCCTTGGCGGAGGAGAAGGCCGCGCCGAGTTCGCCGCCAGCCTTTCCACCGAGCGCCAGCACGCGCTTGAAGGCCCCGTTTTCCAGGCGCAGGCTGACCCCGTCCGCAAGCCCCGTGATCACGCGTTCGCCGAGTTCCCCTGTGGCCCAGGCGAAGCTGCGCGACGGACCGGTCGGCAAGGACTCGGGCAGTTCCCCCCGGTTGCACGACGCTTCCGGGGATGCGCCCGCCGGGGTCGTGCACCACGCCGCGGTGACCCGGCCCGCGGCGACTTCGCCTTCCGCCGGCTTGAAGAGCATCGTCGTCGAGGCCTGCGTGTCGCGGCGCACGCCGTCCAGCCACACACCTTCGCCGGTCACGGTCAGCAGCTGGGATTGGTCTCCGCTCGGCACCGTGAACGGCTTCAGCGTTCCTTCCGAGTCGGGAACCGTCAGTGGTTCTCCGGCGCCGGCCGGTTCGGGTGCCGCCGGGAGCCACGTCGGGGTTTCACCCGATTTGCCGAGGTGCCGGCGGAACAGCGCCACCGAGCCGGCCGGGTAGTTCGAGGAGAGGCGTGCGATCAGCCAGGCGTTCTGCGGCGAGCTGGCGCCGATCGCCAGGACTTCGAACCGTTCGCTGCTGTTCGCGGGTATTTCGATCGGCTCGCGCGTCCAGCTCTTGCCATCCCAGTGCAGCACGCCGGAGTTGACGCTCGCTGCTTCGTTCACCGGAACCACAAGAGCGCCGGCCTGCCCGCCCGATTCTTCGAGCGCGGCGATCATCGGTGTGCGGTCGAGGCCGAACAGGCCTTCCCCCGGTTCCAGCACCGCGCCCACGCCTTCCGCCGGCGCAGGGGCGGTTTCCTGGAAGGAGCCGCCGGGGTTGCGGACGAGCACGACCTGCTGGCGTTCGCCGGTCCCGCCTTTGGCGCCAGGGATCGTGCCGACGAGCACGCCGCTGCCGCCGGGCGTCATCTGGCCGGACAGCGGGCTGGGGTGGCGAAACCTGAACGATTCCGTCGTGGCCAGCTCGAAACCGGAGAGCGGTTGACCGGCGGAGTCGAGCAGCCCCGGGCCGAGCGACCAGCCGCTTGCGGGCTGGTAGCGCACCAGCACCGACGCACCACCGTACTGACCCATCCCCCAGGTCTCCGCGGGCCCCTCGGCAGGGGAGGACCCGATCATCGTCACGTTGTGGGCGGGCACCGAGGCGTCGGTCTGCGGCGTGACTTCCCCACTACCGGCCTGCCCGGCCGCCGTCGAGGTCACAGCGGGCCCGGGCAGCAGGCCGACGAGCGTGAGCGCGAGCGCGAGCGCGAGCAGGGCGAACACGCCCAGAGCGCGCCGACGCGGCCGGCGTGAGGCGGTGCGCCGAGGGCTCACGGCAGCAGTCCGGATCCTGGCAGCCGGAGCCTGTTCGGGAATGCCAGCGAGGTCGAGACAGAGTCTGTGCTGGACCCCGCTTCACGCGTCGAGGCCGTCTTCAGCGGCGCCAGCGCATGTGTCTGCAGGTTGAGCTTCGTGGGCCAGCGGTGCACGTTCAGACGCAGCAACAGGCTGCGATTGCCGGCCTGGAAGACGTGGGCGGCGGTGCTCGCCACGACGCTGCGGTGGCGCTCCGCAACCAGGCGCACGCGCGCCTTGACCGAGAGATTGAACTTCAGTTCGAGCGTCGTGCCATGAACCAGGCGGCTACGGACGTGAGAGAGCAGCGGCAGGGTCACCGTCGCGAACGGGTTGGCCAGCACCGGTTTCAGCGCGCCCTGCCGGACGACGGATTCTTCGAGCGGCGCTTCTTCGGCAGGGAGCGCGTCTGACGGTTCCTGGGGGAGCCCTTCGTCGTGCGGCCGGACTTCGATCGGTTCTTCGCTGGAGAACACCGGATCGGTGTCGAGCGCGATCTTGCGTTCGCTCGCAGTTGAGAGGTGGAGCAGCCAGCCTGTGGTCGTCGCCAGCCAGCAGTCGTGAGCGGCGGGGCACGCGAGCTTGTCCGCCGCTCCCTTGTATCCATACGGTTCGCTGCTGGATGGCAGCTTCAGTTCGTCGGTGACCGCACCGTTCGACGCGATGCGCGCCACGAGCGCCGATTCGTCGGGGTTGGGTTCCACTTTGGTGGCATCCGCCTTGGAGTCCAGCGCGATCCACGCGCTGGCGCTGGCCGGCTCGGCCGCGATCGAGTCCGCCACGTCTTCGGGGAAGCGTTCCAGGCCAGTTGGCACCGATTCCGGACCGAGCACCTGGCTCCAGCTCGATGCTCCGTCTTCTTTGCGTATCACGGTCACCCCGGCGGGCTGCGAGCCTTCGGGCCGTTTGAGCTCCGGGCCGGCAGCGCCCCACAGCGAGTTTTCGTCGGCGCTGAGGTGCAGGAAGTTCAGGGCGTAGAAGAACTCTTCTTTCCCGAGAAGAGGGAGTTCTTCCACCAGTTCGACCGCTTCCGGAGCCCCTTCGCCGTTGATGATGCGCATGGCCGGGGGATGGCGCAGGACCTTCCTGACACGATCACATTCACCGCTTATGCCGTTTTCACACGGTCGCAGCAGCTGCACGCTCTCGTACAGGCGCCCTTCGAACTCGCGCATGTCCCGCACTGCGTGACCTTCGGGGAGATACGGTTCGGGTTCAACGGTATGGCCGTTCCAGTGCAGCTGAAACGCGCCGACCTCGGGGGGCTGGAGCGGGTCGCCGCCAAACCAGCAGTCAGACGGCGTGATGCACGCGGCACCGTGCATCGCCTCATACGAGGTCGACAGGAATGCCGGCTGCGCGTAGGAGGCGACGACCTCGAGGGCGCCGGTGGGATCGCCGGGCGGTGGCGCAAAGTGGCACAGCGTGTCGTCTTCGAGCGGCGGTGGCACGCCGCCGGAGTCGGCCTGCCCCGGGCGGCCGTCTGAGATCGTCCAGAATTCATCGGGCCCAGCCCAGGCGATGCGACCTTCGCTCGCGCCGCACACGGTCGAGAGCTCGCGCCAGCTTTCGCCGTCATAGAGCCACACGCCGGCTTTGATCGTGCCGTTTCCAGCTGTGATCAGAGCCCCGCGGTTGGGTGCCCAGAACTCGATGTCGCCGATCCTGCCGAGGCCGATCGGGACCTGCTGCTTCTGGACTTCGACGCCGACCGACGGAGCTGGCGGGTAGATCGGTTCCACCCTCCATTCCGCACCGCCGTCGTCGACGAGGCCTTCGGCGCCGGCGCGCGGGGCCAGCAGCCCCGCCGCCAGCGTGAACGCCACGAGCGCAAGCAGCGCGGGCCGAATCCGCGGTCGCGTCATCGGGCCTTGCCTCCCCTGGACCCGCGGCGGACGGCGGCGTGCGAGCGCCGCCGCGAGGAGTGCGGCAGCGGCGCGCGCACGAAGGAGACGGCGATGCTCTGGCGCAGCGTGGCGTGCCCCGGCGCAGTGAAGGTGACATGCACGGTCGCGGAGAGTCCACCGTGCTGAGCCGCGAGCGCCTTGAAGGCCGGCGCGAGCGTGAGCACGAGCGTCGTCAGGCCGCCCTCCGGTGCGACGGCGTGAGACGTTGCGCTGGCCACCGTGCGGGTGGCGACGGTCGTGCGGGCGCGCGACGATCGCGCCGCGCTGCGCCTAGAGCGCCGCGCCGCGAGCGAGGAGCGGACTATGACCGGGCTAGAGGCTTCGCCGCGCAGCGTCCCGGCGCCGGGCACCTCGACATACAGCCGCACCGAGCCGTCGCCGAGCGAGACCGAGCTCACGCCGAGGCGCCACGAGGACGTCAGCGATGGGTTGGGCGGCGCGGGCGAGATGACCTGGGGCGTGGGCGTTGCGCCGAACACTTCGCGTTCCAGGACGAATGCGTCGCTCCCGTCGAGCGTGGCGTTGATCGGGGGCGTGTTGCCGTCGCCGTAGACGAGGTTGGACGCGGTCGAGGAGAACGCCAGCACGTCGCCGCTCTCGGAGAAGGACGGCGAGAGCGCGCCGTCGTCTTCCAAGGTATATGGATCTTCGCGCTGTTCTTCCCGGTGGAGGTGCTCGCTGGGACCGCCTTCGTAGCCGTGGGTGACGCGCGTGAGCGTGTCGTTGGCGAGATCGACGTCGAACAGTTCGCTCAAGCCTGGCACGGCCGCGGGAGTGCTCACATACGCGGGCGAGCTGAGCGGAAACACGGTGCGCTTGGTCGTGAAGGCGACCTGCTCGCCGTCGGGCGAGATCGCGAATTCCAGGATCGGAGCGTCGGTCGCCACGCCTTCCCTGGCTGCCACCTCGGTCAGCGGACGCAGCGCTTGTACGCGCGAGAGGCCTTCGTGCATATCCGCCACGTATAGGTCGCTCGGGTGCGACTGCAACGTCAAGCCGAAGTCTTCTCCCAGCGATACCAGCGGCGCCTCGACCGCGAACGCGACCGTGTAGCCATCGGCGCTCAGCTGCGGCAGGTCGCTTCCCTGGCTCGGCACGCCCTCCCACAGCCCGGGGGTTGACCCCCCCGATGCGCCTTCGAGCGCGAACGGGCCCTGACACGGGTCCGAGAGCGATGGGGACGGCGGGAGGACGCTCTCGGGATGCGCGGCGCACTGCGGATTGGAGGGGTCGGAGCCCCCCGTGATCCGCCGGGTGGGTGCTTGCTCGCCTTCGCCGATCCGCCGCCACAGCGGCTCGGCGTATTTGGCCGCGAATTCTTCATGGGGAAGACCCATGACCTGCTTGTCCAGGCTCTGGCCCATCCATGCCACCGTCGATCCGTCAGCGCTTATCGAAGCGCCCACGCCGCTCGGCACCTTGTACGGTTCGGTGTCTTGGAAGACCGGCGGCCCGGAGGCCAGGCCCGTGTAGACGGCTCCCAACCGCGTCGTGCCGCCTTCGATCGTCAGCGGGACGGGCCTGGGTCGCCCGCCTTCGATGACGGGCTTGCCGGTCGCCGGTTCGTCTTCGACGCTCACGAGTTCGGTCGTACCGGTTTCCAGGTCGTGGACGGCCACCTGCAGCGGCGGCGTCCCTGGGCCGTCGAGGTTGGACGCGGCGGTCGTCACGAACGCGACCTTCTGCCCGTCAGCGCTCAGCGCGGTTCGCCCGGCCGCCTCCGCGCCGAACTGTTCCTGTTCGACTTCCCGGTCTGGCCCCGAATATTCATAGCTCAGCGGCGAGGCGAGCGTGAAGGCGCAGGGGTGCGGCGGCACACACGTCTGGGAGGCCGGGATTTCCATGTCGCGCACGTACACGTTCGGCGCTTCATGCGTTTCGTGCTTTGGGTCGGGCAGCCCGTCAGTGATCGTTGGCAGCACGCCCCCTTCGTTCGTCGTGAAGCTGACGTACTGGCCGTTCTGGCTGACGGACGGCAGCTCGGCATCGCCGCCAGCGACCTGTTCGACTTCGCCGAGTTCACCGTTCGCGAGCCGTTCGCGCCGCCACACGCCCGTGACGCCGCCGATGGAGCCGTCGAAGACGACGTAGCGCCCATCGCCCGACACAGCTGGATCGTGGGCGTATTCGAACTGCTGAAAGAGGCTCGCGGACACCAGCGAAATCGGGCCGAACACGTCGGCCCCGGCCGAGGCGCATGTCACAAGCGCCGACAGGAGCGCGGTGCATAGCGCGAGCGTCGCGATGCGCCTCATGCTGCGCTCACCAGCTCGTGGACGGTGCCGGCGTTGCCGAGCTTGTCGCGCACCTGCACGACGATGCGATACACGCCGGGGTGCGCGTAGCGATGATGGAAAACGGTGCGTCCGCTCGCCCGCTGCCCATCGCCGAAGCTGACGGTGACGGCCTTCACGACGACGCCCGACTCGGAGTCGCCCACGCGCACCGTCACGCCGCGGCCACCCTGAACGCGTGTGATCTTGACGGTGGGCGGGCGGCCGTCGATGCGCAGGGGCGAAGGCTGGGTGAGCGTCTCCTGGCCGTACCTGTCGGTAGCGAGCATCTGCACCGTGTGCACGCCGTCGCCGAGCGCGGCGGGGTTGAGCGAGTACGCATACCTGCCGGCTGGCGTCGCCAGCGCATGACCGTCCAGCACGACCGTGTAGGTGAGCGGGCCGTCGGCGCTTTCCGCCGGTTCCCAGGCAATCCGCGCCTGCGAGGGCTTGATCCACGCGTGCGGGACGCTGACGACGAACGTGGCCGGCGGCGCGGTCACCTGCGCTGCGACGATCGCCGCGTTGCCGAGCGGGCCCTGCTGAAAGGCGACGAGCCCGTCACCCAGACCCGAGCGCCCCACGGCGAGTTCGCTGATCGGACCGCCGGCGCCGCCGCTGACCAGACCGGTCTGCACGGCGCCACTGGGAAAGTCCTCGCGCACCGCCACGGCGGGATCGCCGTTCGAGTCCGCGCTGGGCCACGCGGAAACGCCTCCCCCTTCTGGGTTCATGACGCTCGCCGAGGGCAGTTCTTGGGGCTTCTCGCCCGTCGAGCCCACGAACGGCGACCCGACGGACAGCGTCCCCGTCAGCCCTCGGTCGTCGCCCTCGACCACGCGCGGCGTGCCGTTGCTGTCGTAGAGCAGGCGCAGGGATTCCTTTTCGTCGAGGTCGACGATCGGGCGCCCGATCGAGGCCGACTTGCCGCCCGCGACGGACGGGTCGGCGACGATCGCACCGGCGAACTCCGTCCCGCTTGCCGATTCGCCGTTTGGCAGGTCGTTCAGGAAGATCCGTGGCCCGGGCAGCGGCGAGCCCGCGCCGACGGCCTGCCGGTAGGCGACCTCGGCCTGGCCAAGGCGCGTGAACGCGACGCTCGGTGCGTCGGCATCCTGTTCGATCGGCCCGCCGCCGAAGCTCATGGCGCTCACGGGCATCACGTAGTCGACGTTCGAACCGAACAGACGCCGTGCCCAGATGCGCGCCACGCCGCTCAGTTCCGGCTCCTGCCAGACGACCACGCCGTTGCCCGTCGGGCCGATCGCGATCTGCGGCGCGTTGGCCTGCGTCGGTGGGCGCATGGACGCTCCCGGGTCGCGGTTGATCGCGCCCAGCCGCGACCATCTTTCGCCGTTGAAGTGGGCCACGCGCACCTGCTCGACGACGTCTTCGGGTTTCAAGAGCGGGATCGTGACTTCGTTGTCGATCACGCGGTAGACGACGTCGGCCTGCCCGGTCGAGCTCATCGCCAGGTCGGGGCTGGTGCCCGTGCCTTCGCCGATGTTGGGGTCGACGATCATCGCCTGGCCGAAGGCGCTCGAGCCGGGACCCAGCGTGGCGCTGAGCAGCTCCTGCACGGGCTGTCCCGCCTCGGTCGCGAATGGCGTCGCCCACACGACGACGAGCTCGCCTCCGTCGGCAGCTCCGATGCGCGGCCAGCTCGCGGCGAACGGCTCTTCGGTGTCGACTCGTATCGGCGCCAGCCAATGGCCTGCGACGTAGCGCGCGACGAACATGTGCGTGACCCCGCCGACGCGCTTGAGATAGACGAGCCCACCGGTGCCGTCTTCGGCCATGGCGACGCCCCCGAAACCGACGATTTCCTCGCTGGGGCCTTCGATCGTCACCGCCGGGAGGATCACCGCACGGGCCAGCTGGGCATGGACGGCGAACGCGACGGCGGCCAGGCCGATCACCAGCAGGGTCATACGCCATCTGTCCGCGGGCGCGCGCCGGCTCGACATCGTCTGGTCGTTCATCGAGGGAGCCAACATAGACACGCCCGCATCGATCGGCGACAGTCGCGGGTCGGACTTCACGAAAAAATCACGAGTCGGTCCGAGGGAACCCGTGAAGACCCTCATTCTTCCGGTTTGCTCAGGGCACCGGGCGCCGGGTTGAACGCGCAGCGGAAGTTCTGCGGTTCCTTGACAGGCTCCGAGCCGGCGAAGCCACCCTGGTTTTTGTTGTCGTAGACGGTCACGTACTGCAGCGATTCGGGCAGCGGGTTGGCGGCGATCGGGATCGGGTTTCCCTGACCCTGGCGCGGGTCGCCGGTCGCCCCTTCGCTCACGCCCTCGGAGCCGGCCGCCGCCGAGCCGGCCTCGGTGGTTATCAGCGTCGAGCTCATCTCGCGTTCGTCTTTCAGGCCCCGGCTCGGGTCCTGGTTGACGGTCGCCGTGTCCGGGCTGTCGGAGATCACCGACTCGAGCTTCACCCGTTCGGCCGCCCCGACCAGTTCGGACGCGCTCGGCAGCCAGCCGCCCTGCGCCTCGCAGGCTTTGCTCGCCCAGATGAAGTTGTTCTTGCCGACCTGCGCGTTGGTCAGCGGATACGGAGCCGAGTCCAGGCACCAGGTGCCGAGGTCGACTGTCGCCGGTGGGCACGTGCCGGCGAGCTGTTCGGCGGTCTTGCCGCCGACCCGGGAGGCGTCCTTGACCGTCGGGATCGCGGAGGCCGGGAATTGCCTGTTCCTGCCCAGCAGCAGCAGGCCGCCCGCGTGTGGCGTGGCGCTGATCGGATGCCCTTCGATCGCGCTGATGACCGCGTGGCGCGCGGCGTCGGCCAGCCCCGTCGTCGAGAACACGAGCGCCACGACCGCGATGATCATGGCGGGTGAGGGCGCCCGCCACCTCATTGCGCTTGCTTGGGATCGCGCCCCGGCGCGGCGCGGCGCACGTCGCGCAGCTCGTCGAGCGTCATTGCCTGGACGGTGGAGAGCACCGCGTCGAGCGCGACACCGGAGAGCGTCTCCTGCTCGAGCAGCGCGGCCGCCGTCTCCTCGACGGTGCTCCAGTTGCGGTCGAGGATCACAGCGCCCCGTGCCTCGGCGTCGCCGACCAGCCGCTCGACCTCGTTGTCGATCAGGTCCAGCGTCGTGGGCCCGACGGAGCCGAGGTCCTGGAGGGATGCGCCGAGGAACACCTCGCCGCCCTTCTCGCCGATCGTCACCAGCCCGAGCGCCTCGGACATGCCGAAGGATGTCACCATGCTGCGCGCGAGCGCGGTCGCGGCGTGCAGGTCGTCGTGCACGCTCGTCGACGTATGCCCGAATGCGATCCGCTCGCCGGCAAGCCCGGCGGTGATCACGATCAGCTGGCTCTGCAGGTCGGGCTTGGTCATGATCGTCTGATCGCGATCGGAGAGCATGTGCGCGGCGATGCCGAGCTGGCGCCCGCGCGCCACGATCGAGAGCTTGCGCGTCGAGGTCGTATGCCCCAGCGCCTCGGTCACGACTGCGTGCGAGGACTCGTGGATCGCGATCAGCCAGCGCTCCTGCTCGCTGAGGATGTGGTGCTTGGCCGGTCCTGCCACGACCCGGTCGATCGCCTCGTCGAGCGTCGCCTGATCGATCTGACCGCGACCGTCGCGCACGCTGAGCAGCGCGGCCTCGTTGATCACGTTGGCGAGCTCGGCGCCGCTGAAGCCGGGGGTCTGGCGCGCCACCTCCTCGAGCGAGGCATCCGGCGCGAGCGGGCGCTTGTTCCCGTGCAGGCGCAGGATCTCCAGGCGCCCGTGCACGTCGGGCACGTCCACGACCACCTGACGGTCGAAGCGACCGGGACGCAGCAGCGCCGGGTCGAGGATGTCGGGGCGGTTGGTGGCACCCATGACCACCAGGCCCCCGTCGCCCGCGAAGCCGTCCATCTCGACGAGGATCTGGTTCAGCGTCTGCTCGCGCTCGTCGTTGCCCTGGCCGATCCCCGCGCCACGCTTGCGCCCGGCGGCGTCGAGCTCGTCGATGAAGATGATCGCCGGCGCCACCTTGCGCGCCTTGCGGAACAGGTCGCGCACGCGCGCGGCCCCGACGCCGACGAGCGACTCGACGAAGTCCGAGCCTGACACCGAGAAGAAGGCGGCGTCGGCTTCGCCGGCGACGGCCTTGGCCAGCAGCGTCTTGCCGGTGCCCGGGGGTCCGACGAGCAGCACGCCCTTGGGGGCGGCGGCGCCGACGACCAGGTACTTGCTGGGGTCGGACAGGTAGTCGCGTATCTCGCGAAGCTCCGCGAGCGCCTCGCCCGCGCCGGCTACGTCCGCGAACGTGATCCTGTCGCGCGTGCCCTTGCCCTTCTTGCGGCCCTTGCCCGTGAACTCCGAGAAGGCGGCGAGGCCGCCAGCGGCGTCGGCGCCCAGGCGCGTGAACAGCGAGAACAGGCACACGAGCAGCAGGATCGGGATCAGGAACTGGACGATGATCGCCTGCGTGCCCTTGCCCGACTGCTGATTGACCGAGACGGCCGCGCCGCTGTTGTACAGCTCGGTCAGCAGCTGCTCGGTCTGGGCGCCCGAGGCGGGGTACGCGGCCCACAGCTTCTGGGCGATGCCGGCGCCCGCGGGTTCGACGACGGTGGTGACCGTGTGGTGCTTGCCGTGCTTGCCCGTGACGATCGTGGTGCTCGTGGTGGGAGCGGGCAGCGCCCCGCTTGCCAGCAGGGCAGGCGCCTTGGCGGTCGTGCTCAGCTCGACGCGGTCGTCGTGGTCGAGCAGCGTTGCGGCAGCGATCTCATGATGCGTTGCCAGGGTCTGCACGGTGCTGATCGGGACCTGCGCGCCCGAGCTGCTCGGCTTGATGTTCCCCAGCAGCGTCGCGAAGGCGATCGCCAGCCCGATCGACGCCAGCAGCAGGAACAGCGACAGCGGGTCGCGAAACGCCACCCGGCGCACGCCCGAAGCGAAGTCGCCCAGAGCCACGAGCACCGGGTTTCGGCGCTGAGCCAGGCCCGAGCGCACAGCGGCTTTGCCGGCCTGCGCGGAGCCGGCGCCGTTGCTGGAGGGCGACTTGGGTGGGGTGGGGTCGTCGTCTGTCATGTCGAGCGAACGGGTTCCGTCGAGGGCGCCACGACGCACAAGGGCAGCCGTCGAGCGCAGCGCCAACCGGACCGCCGCCAGCGTCACACGACACGAGCGGAAAAGCAATGGCGTTCACAAAAACGACACATCGCCCCGCGGACGTTCACAAGAAGTACACAATCGACCCGTCGCGCGACGTTCACAAAAACGAAACACCAGGCACAGGCCCGAGCGACACTCTTCCCGCGGGGTGACGTCCATCGCGCATACCGCATCGATTCACACCTCGACCTGTTCCGCCTCTGTGAGCGTCTGCGACGCCCAAAGCAGTGCCCAACTCCCCGAACGCAAAGGAGCAACAACCGTGCGCGCGCACCGCACCCTCACGCACCGTACCCTCATCGTCTCGGCGGTCCTTGCGCTGGCGCTCGCCGCGCCGGCAAGCGCCGTCGCGAGCAAGCGCCTGATCATCGATGGCTCGACGTCGATGCTGCCGCTCGTGCAGAAACTCGCCGTGGCCTATCACAAGGCCTTCCCGAAAATCCCCGCGCCCAAAGTGGGCGGTGGCCAGACGGACATCGGCATCAACGACGTCGCCGCCGGCAGGGTCGACATCGGCGATGCGTCGCGCGACCCGATACCGGGGGTCGACCCCGAACATCTGGTGTTCAGCAAGATCGCTCGCGACGGCGTGTGCGTGATCACCAACTCCGCCAATCCGCTGCCCAACCTCACCCAGGAAACGGTTCAGGGCATCTTCACGGGGGACATTCGCGACTGGAGCCAGGTCCCCGGCTCGAGCCTCACGGGGCCGATCGACCTGTTCGACCGCGAAGCCGTCTCCGGTACGCAGGACGCCTTCCAGAACATATTCCTCGGCGAAACCCTGAAGATCTCCCCGAGCGCCACCGCCGAGAGCTCCGAGGGTCTGGAGGTCAACGCTGTCGGCGCCCAGAAGAGCGCGATCGGGTTCGTGTCCTTCGCGGCCACGGTCAACGGCGGCGTGCACACGGTCGACTACCAGGGCATCCCGTGCACGCTCGCGAACGCCAAGTCCGGGCAGTACGGCGGCGTGCGCAACTTCTGGATGGTCACCAAACGCGAACCCAAAGGCGAAGCCGCCAAGTTCATCGACTGGATCGTCAAGCCCGGCAACCTGACCGTGCGCAAGATCGTCAGCTCCCTGTGGATCGCCATCCACTGACAGCAGCGCCTTCCCGCGGCCCGAGCCGCACACGCCGCTGGGCCACGGGAAGGACCGACCAGCGCGTCGAGCGCACGCTCGGCGCGCTGGCGGTGACGGTGCTGATCCTGATCGGGGCGATGCTCGTCACCGTGTTCGTCAAGGCGTGGCCGTCGTTCTCGCACAACGGGCTGAGCTGGTTCGGGCCCGGCGGCGACGTCGACTCGCAGCTGCGGGCGATGCAGGAAGTCAAGGCGCTGCCGGGGCACTCGATCTACTACTTCCGCGGCTGGCCGCTGATCTGGGGAACGCTCTTGACGACGGTCTCGGCGGTGCTGATCGCGCTCGTCGTCTCCACGCTCGCAGCCGTATTCCTGACGGAGTTCGCGCCGTCGGCGGTGCGGCGCACGCTCGACCCGGTGATCAGGCTGCTCGCCGGCGTGCCGTCGGTGATCTACGGGCTGATCGGGATCCTCGTGCTCGTGCCGTTCATCAACAACCACCTGATCAGCGAATCCCGCAGGGCCTCGGTGGGCTACGTGGTGCAGCTCAACGGCGCCGACGTGATGACGGCCACGCTGATCCTGACCGTGATGATCCTGCCGATCATGGTCGCGATCAGCGCGAACGCGCTCGCCGCGGTGCCGGCTGCGTGGCGTGAAGGCTCGCTCGCGCTTGGAGTCAACCGCTGGCGCACGATCTGGCGGGTGTCGCTGCAGACGGCGCGTCCGGCGATCGTCGCGGCGACCGTGCTCGCGACCGCCCGCGCTCTCGGCGAGGCCGTGATGCTCGCGATGGTCGCCGGCGGTCGCGGCTTCGCCCCCAACCTGCTCGACGGGCTCACAGCCCTGTTCGAGCCGGTGCGCCCGCTCGCAGCGACGATCTTCCAGAACTCCGAAGGCCTCACGATCGCCGCGCTCGCCCACACGATCTACGCGATCGGCGCCGTGCTGCTCGTCTCAGCGGCGATGCTCTCGCTCGCGGGATGGGCGGCCAAGCAGCGCTTCAAGCGCTACGGGGTCCGCGCGTGATGGCGATTGCGGATCTCACACCGAACGCCGCCGATCGTGCGCCGGCGCCGCCGCGCGGCTCCGTGATCGCGCGCGCCCCGCGCCAGCGCACGACCGCTTGGCCGCTGGTCGATCGCGTCGCCTACGCGCTCTGCTGGGCTGTCGGCGTCGGGCTGTGCCTGATCGCGCTGGCAATCGTGCTGTTCATGTTCTTCAAGGGGATCGCTTACCTGCGCCCGCATCTGTTCGTCGAATCTCCGGCGCCGTCCGCTGTGCAGAGCCAGAGCGGCGGCTTCCTCGACCCGGTCGTCGGAACGCTGATCGTCGCGATGCTCGGCATCGCGATCGCGATGCCAGTCGGCGTGGCGCTCGGCACGTGGCTGGCTGAGTACGGACGCCCGGCGTGGCTGGCGCGAGCGGTCGAGTCGGTGATCGAGATCATCGCGGGAGCGCCGAGCGTGGTGCTCGCGCTGTTCGGGTTGCTGATCTTCTCCCAGGGCTACCTCGGCTTCCTCTCCCAGACGGCTGCCAGCGGCGGCGTCTTCGGGCGCTCGTTCTTCGCGGCGGGCGCCGTGATGGCGGTGCTCGCCCTGCCGCTGGTCGTAGCCTCCACGCGCGAGGGGCTCACACGGCTGCCCGATCGCCTGCGCGAGGCCTCCTACGCGCTCGGCAGGACACCCGCGACGACCGTCCGTCGCGTGCTGCTGCCGGCGATCCGACCCGACATCGCCACCGGCGGCGTGCTGGGCCTCGGCCGGATCATCGGCGACACGGCGATCATCACGATCCTGCTGGGAACGTTCCTGGACCTCGAGAAAGTGGGCAGCGTACCCGTGCTCGGAACCCTCCGCGGCACGGGCTCGACGCTGACGAGCTACATCTTCAGCAACTCGCCCGCAGGCGAAGGCAACGCCCCCGGGAAGGCCTATGCGGCGGCCTTCCTGCTGCTGATGATCGTCTTGATCCTCAACGGGATCGTGACATGGCTGACCAACAGGGACGGACAGTCCGACGGCGGCGGGCTGAGCCGCGCGCTGCGCCTGCTCCCGCTCTGGTCGAGGCTGACTTGGCGATGAGCCGTCTTGCGGAGACACCGTGGACCCGATGATGCCGCCGCCCGTGCGGCGGATCGCGGTGGATCGCGACCCCTACGTCGCGCCTCCGCGGCCGGCCGGCAACGGCGCCGTGCCCGCGTCCTCGGTGGCCACGCGCCTGCGCACCGCCAGGACCTCCTCCGTACACGCGCGCGAGCGCATGCGCGTCGAGTCGTTGTGGCTTGCCTACGGCGATAACTGGGTCGTGCGCGACGTCACCCTGCCGGTGCGCCAGGGGGAGGTGCTCGCGATGATCGGCGCGTCCGGCTCCGGCAAGACGACGCTGCTGCGCTCGCTCAATCGCCTCACCGAGATCACCGCCGGCGCCGCGCGCAGCGGCAGCATCACGCTCGACGGCCAGGACATCCACGGGTTCGAGGTCAACGACCTGCGCCGTCGCGTGACGATGGTCTTCCAGCAGCCTAACCCCTTCCCGATGAGCATCTTCGACAACGTCGCCTACGCGCTGTCCGAGCGCCCTGGACGCGGCGGCCGGCGGCGCCGGCGCAGCACCGCGATCGAGGAGGCCGTGACCGACGCGCTGCATCGCGCGGGGCTGTACGACGAGGTCGCGGGTGATCTGGAGCGCTCGGCGCTGAGGCTCTCGGGCGGGCAGCAGCAGCGACTGTGCATCGCGCGCGCGCTCGCCGCCGAGCCAGAGGTGCTGCTGCTGGACGAGCCCTGCTCGGCGCTCGACCCGATCTCCACCGCGACGATCGAGGAGCTGATCGTGGAGTTGCGTGAGAGCGTGGCGATCGTGATCGTCACGCACAACCTCCAGCAGGCTTTTCGCGTGGCCGATCACGTCGCGTTCATGCATCTCGGCGAGCTCGTCGAGTACGGGACCAGCGAGCAGATCTTCGACCGGCCCACGGTGGAGCGCACGCGCGAGTACATCAGCGGGGCCTTCGGGTGAGGCTGGCGGCGCTCGCGCTGGTGACGCTCACGCTCACCACCGCCTGCGAGTCCAACCAGGAACGCAGCGCCAAGCTGGAGAAGGCTGCCAAACAGCACGAAGGCGAAGCCGCGCGGCACAGGGCGCTCGCCCAGCGCGCGCTGACGATCACGCGCGAGAGCACGAAGGTGAAGGTGACCGCGACGGCGATCGTGCACGGCTCCGAAGGAGCGGCCGCGGTCGTGAGCCTGCGCAACATCTCCGGGACGCCGCTGCGCGACGTCCCGGTCCAGATCACCGTCCGCGACGCCCGCGGCGCCTCCGTCTACACGAACGCCGTCGCCGGCCTGTCCCCGACGCTCGCGTCGGTGGCGCTGATCCCGGCGCATGCAGCGCTCACGTGGATCGACGATCAGGTTCAGGCCACCGGCACCCCCGCGAGCGTCAGCGCGAAGGTCGGCGAAGGCACCGCGGTCAGCGGCGCGATCCCACAGCTCAGCGTCGCGGGCGCGCATCTCTCCGAAGCGCATGCCGAAGGGAGCCTCGTCAACCATTCGGCGGTCGGCCAGCAGGAAGTGGTCGTCGACGCCGTCGCGAGGCGCGGCGGGACGATCGTCGCCGCCGGACGCGCCGTGCTGGCGAGCGCTCCCGCGGGGACCTCGACCCCGTTTCAGATCTTCTTCGTCGGCGATCCCAGCGGCGCGCAGCTGGAAGTCAGCGCGCCCGCCTCGACACCCGGCTGAGGACGCTCACGCCGCCAGCGGCTCAGCCAGACGCTCGCCACCGATCTGAAGGTCGTGCACGGGCGCGCCGTCGAGGAGCTCCCCCGCGAGCCTGTAGCCGATCCCGAAATCGGTGTGGACGTAGCGCCAGCGCGGCGAGGCGTGCTCCAGCTTGCGGCGCAGCTTGTGCACGAACACGTCGACCGAGCGATCGTTTCGAATCATCGCCGCGCCCCACAGGCACTCGTAGATCTCCTCCCGCGCGAGCACCTCGCCACCCGCGCGCGAGAGCAGCTCGATCAGCTGGTACTCGCGGCGGGTGAGGCGCAGGCTGTGCCCGCGCACGAACGCCTGATACTGGTCCGGGCGGATCTCGACCTCGCCAATGGTCACGGGCTCCAGATCGCGCGGCTCGGGACGGCGACGATGGGCGGTCACCGCCTCGACACGCGCGATCAGCTCCTCTGGATGGCACGGCTTGCTCAGCCAATCGTCCGCGCCCAGCCGCAGAGCGCAGACGCGTTCAGCCACGGTCGAGGTGCCTGTGCACACGATCACCCTCACGTCTGGGCGCTGATCGCACAGGCGGGCCAGCCACTTCCAGCGCGGGGCGCCGAGGAGCGCGACGTCAACGATCACCGCGTCCACCTCCATCGCGGCAATCGTCTTGGCCGTCACCCTCGGCGAGAGCACCTGGTGTTTCCAGCCCAGCCGTTCCAGGCGCTTGGCGAGCACCAGCAGAAAGCCCGAGTCGCTGTCCAGGATCGCTACCCGGAGCCCCGCGGCCTCCACCTCAGAGCCGCCGTCAGGCTCCTCGATCGCTGCCGGTCGCTGAGCCGTCGACGCACCGCCATTCCCTGGCACTGCGGCGGTCCTTACACGCTGCACGCGAAGACGAGAACGCGCGGAAGTCTCCATACCCCACAACTCCGATCCTCAAACATGACAATTGAAGGACGCTTTTTACAGGAGAATTGTTCATATTGCAAGTCCACAATATGCGGAATGTGAACGCGTTGTAAACGCCGGCGTATTCAGTGGGGCCACCGCCGCCGAGCTCCGATCGCGATGGCCGCTGCCAGCGGGCGTCTTCAGCGCGGACGCCGGCGCTGCTTGAGCGTGATGCCCTCGAGCACGTGCGCGACCGTCTCGCACGCATCCACGGCCGCCTCGAGCGACTCGAAGATGTCCTTCCAGCGGATCACGACCATCGGGTCGATCCCCCCCGCGAACAGCGAGGCGACGGCGTCGCGCTGCAGGCGGTCGCCCTCGTTCTCGAGGCGATGGATCTCCACCAGATGCGGCCCCAGCTCGGTGCCCGTGCGCAGGCAGCGCAGCGCCTGCGCGATCTGCTCGCCGGCGCCGACGAGCACCTCCGTGAAGTCCACCGCCTGCTCCATCGGCGCCTCCACGCCGTAGAGACCGAGCTGCGCGGCAACCTGCTCTGAGTGATCGACGATGTCGTCGAGCGCGGTGGCCAGGGCATATCCGTCGCCGGCGTCGAACGGTGCGCGCACGCGCCCGCGCCCGGCGAGCCGATGGATGATGTCGTGCGTGATGCGGTCGCCTTCCTGCTCGCACACCTTCATGTCCTGGGCCAGCGGCGCGCGCTCGGGATAGTCCCTGAGCAGGTCGTGCAGCAGCAGGCCACAGCGCTGCACGTTGCGCCCGGACTCTTCGACCAGGGCCATCAGGGTGGCGTCGACGCCCTGGCGCAGGAAGCTCATCGGGCGAGGATATTGGCCGGCGCGTCGACCTGCGCGGCCGAGCCCGCGGCGTTCACGGATTTTTCACGGTTAGATCACGAGTTTGCAACGCCTTTACCGCGAGCGCGTGCGACGCTTCGCGTCGTGGCGGCCTACCCGGAGAGCGCGGACATCCCGACTGACGTCCTCTATGCGGGCGAGCTCGAGATCAGGCTTGAGGAAGGGCTGGTGCTCGCCACCGGACAGGCGCTCACGCTGTCGGTGCGGGAGTTCGAGCTGCTCGTCGCGATGGCTAGGCGTCTTGGCGCGATCATAACCCGCGAGGAGCTGTACACGAGCGTGTGGGGCGGCAAGCTGCGCGCCGGAGACCGCTCGGTTGACGTGTACGTGAGCAAGCTGCGCAACAAGCTCGAGACGGCGCTTCCCGACCGGCGCTTCATCCACACACATCCGGGCTTCGGATACAGATTCCAGCCCCAGCCTTCACGAAATGTTCACATGGAGGCTGCCGGGGGTTGAAGAGACTGACCGCGGGTACACCGGTGAGGTGGAGAGGTCCGTTCGGTACACCCGTCAACGATAACCCAGCCAGAGGAGATGTTGTGATCAAGAACAAGATGGGCGCGCTCGCGAGCTGCGCGGTGCTCACGTTGGGCCTTGCCGCATGCGGAAGCTCCAATTCCTCCAGCACGTCGAGCAGCACCACGGCGAGCACGTCGAGCGCCTCGGCGACGATCTCCGGGGCCGGCTCGACGTTCGCCGCGCCCGTCTACGAACAGTGGGCATCGGCGCTGTCTGGCCTGACCGTCAACTACCAGGCCGTCGGCTCGGGAGCGGGCATCACCTCGCTCGAGTCAAAGACCGTCGACTTCGGCGCCAGCGACCCGCCGCTGAAGGCCGCCGACGAAGAAGCGCTCGCCAAGAACGGCAGCCCCGCCGTCGAGATCCCGATGTTCCTGGGCGCGATCACGGTCTCCTACAACCTGCCCGGCGTCAAGGCCGGCATGAAGCTCGACGGCAAGACGATCGCCGACATCTACCTCGGCAAGGTCAAGACCTGGAACGACCCTGAGATCAAGGCGCTGAACTCTGGGATCAGCCTGCCGAGCACGCCGATCACCGTGATCCACCGCTCTGACTCCTCCGGCACGACCGACGGCTTCACCGGCTTTCTCGCCAAGGTCGACCCCGAATGGAAGAGCAAGATCGGCGAAGGCAAGACCGTGCAGTGGCCCACGGGGACCGGCGAGAAGGGCAACGCCGGCGTCGCCGGCGGCGTCCAGCAGACGACCGGAGCGATCGGCTACGTCGAGCAGGCGTATGCGCTGGAGCACAACTTCACGTACGCGTCCGTCAAGAACAAGGCCGGAAACTTCGTCGAACCGACCCTCGAATCAACCAGCGCGGCTGCCGAAGGCATCACAGTGCCCGCAAATCTCGGGTTCAAAATCTCCAACCCGACCGCCCCGAAGGCCTACCCGATCACCTCGCAGACGTTCATCGTCCTCAACAAGGACCTCTGCAAGGCCGGCACCCCCGGCGGCGAAGCGGCCGCCAAAGGCGTGGTCAAGTTCCTCCAATACGGGCTCGGCGAAGGACAGGCGATCCTCTCGAAGGCCGACTACGCCGCGCTGCCCGCCGCGATCCTGGCCAAGTCCAAGGAAGCGGTCGCGGGCCTGCAGTGCAACGGCGCGGCGATCGGCTGACCGTGACGCCACGGCCGCGTTTCCGCTAGACAGGTGGCCGTGGACGCAGCAGCGATTCCAGGCGGTGAGCGCTCGGTTCTCGAGCGCTCACCGCTGGCGCGCCTACCGGACCGGGCGCTCAAGTACGGGCTGACGGCGCTCGCCGCGCTGATCCTCGCGCTGATCGTCTACTTCTTCATCCGCCTCGTCGGACAGGCGCGTCCCGCATTCGCCAAGGAAGGCGTCGCCAGCTTCGCGTTCGGCAACGACTGGAACATCAGCGCAGAACGCTTCGGCGCGCTGCCGCTGCTGGTGGGAACGCTCATCACCTCGGTGCTGGCGCTGCTGATCGGCGTTCCCGTGGCGGTCGCCGCGGCCGTGTACGCCACCGAGCTGTGCCCGCTGCGCCTGCGGACGCCGCTGACGCTGCTCGTCGAGCTGCTCGCCGCGGTGCCGTCGGTCGTGTACGGGCTGTGGGGCATCTTCTTCCTGGCGCCGAAGCTGCAGGGCGCCGAGCAGTGGGTCGCCGACCGGCTGTCGTTGATCCCGTTCATCGGCGGCGGCCTGGTGACGATCCCCAACTACTTCATCACCGGGCTCGTGCTCGCGATCATGATCCTGCCGATCGTCAGCGCGATCAGCCGCGAGGTGATGAGCACCGTGCCCGTCGACCACAAGGAGGCGGCGCTGGCACTGGGGGCCACGCGCTGGGAGATGATCCGTCTCGCCGTCCTGCCGTACTGCCGCTCGGGCATCGTCGGCGGCGCGATGCTCGGCCTCGGCCGCGCGATCGGCGAGACGATCGCCGTGACGATCCTGATCGGCGACGCGCCCAGGCTCGGCCACCACCTCTTCGCCCAGGGCTACAGCCTCGCCGCGGCGATCGCCAACGAGTTCGGCGAAGCCCAGGGCGTGCACCGCTCGGCGCTGTTCGCCGCGGGACTCGTCCTGTTCGTGCTGACGCTGCTCGTCAACGCGGTCGCGCGCCTGCTGGTCAGCAGGGCGGCACGCGCCAACAGCTCGGGCGCGCCCGTCGGCAGCCAGGCCGCGGGCGGCATGACTGCGCTCGCTGACACGGCGGCCGGCGCATGAGCGCCTTCGGCGCACCCGGCGAGCGATCGGAGAGCGGCCAGCTGGCGCGCTACGCCGTCAGCCCGGCGCGCAGGCGCAAGGACCGCCTCGCCCGCGGAGGCATCCTCGCCTGCACCGTGATCGCATTGATCCCGCTCGCGCTGATCGTCTACTACCTGCTGCGCAAGGGCCTCGGCGCCTGGAGCACGAGCTTCTTCACGACCGACCCGACCGGCAACACGTTCTTCGGAGGCTCGAGCATCGGCGGCATCAAGAGCGCGATCCTCGGCACGGTCGAGATCGTCGCGCTCGCCTCGGCGATCGCCGTCCCGACCGGGGTCGGCGTGGCGGTATGGCTGGTCGAGTACGGCAGGATCAGCTGGTTCGCGCAAACGGTGCGCTTCTTCGTCGACGTGCTCACCGGCGTGCCGTCGATCGTGTTCGGCCTGTTCGTGTACATCGTGCTGGTCGTCGGCACGGGCAGCTCCTACGCCGGCTACAAGGGCTCGATCGCGCTCGCGCTGCTGATGCTCCCCGTGGTGATCCGCTCGGCCGAGGTGATCCTGCTGCTCGTCCCCGCCGCGCTGCGCGAGTCGGCGCTCGCGCTCGGCGCGCCGCGCTGGCGGGTGATCTTCAACATCGTCCTGCCGACGGCGCTGCCCGGGATGGTCACCGGCGTGCTGCTCGCGGTCGCCCGCGCCGCCGGCGAGACCGCGCCCCTGCTGTTCACCGCGGCATACACGCAGAAGACCAACTTCAACCTGGGTGGGTTCATGAACTCGCTGCCTGTGCAAATCTACAAGGACGTGACCTCCCCCACGACGGCCGTCGTCAACCGTGCCTGGGGAGCCGCGCTCGCCCTCGTGACGATGATCCTGCTGCTCAACCTCATCGCCCGTCTGATCGCGCGAAGGAGCCGCCTTGCATGACACCCGACGGACCGACCTCAGAGGTGACTGACGTGGACCCCGAGAGTCGCTCGGAGCTCGATCGGCAGCGGCAGGACTCGAGCGAGCCGAGCCCGGAGCTGGCGCCGCCGCGGATCACGAGCTCCGCGATCGCCTCGACGCCGGCGGGCAGCCGCGCTGACACGGAGGCGAAGCCGGGGCTGAGCGTCAAGCTCGAGCAGCTGCGGGCCTTCTACGGGGACGCCGAACAGGTCAAGGGCATCGACCTCGAGTTCCGCGCCAACGAGGTGACCGCGATCATCGGGCCGTCGGGGTGCGGCAAGTCGACGATGGTCCGCTGCATCAACCGCATGCACGAGGAGATCCCCGGAGCCCGCGCCGAGGGCCGGGTGCTGCTCGACGAGCTCGACGTGTACGACCCGTCGGTCGACGTCGTCGCTGTGCGCCGCGCCGTGGGCATGGTCTTCCAGAAGCCCAACCCGTTCCCGACGATGTCGATTTTCGACAACGTCGCCGCCGGGCCGCGGCTCAGCTCGCGCCGGGGCGGCGACCTGCGAGCCATGGTCGAGGCGGCGCTGCGCAGCGCCGGCCTGTGGGACGAGGTCGCCGAGCGCCTCGACGAGCCCGGGGCGGGGCTCTCGGGCGGGCAGCAGCAGCGGCTGTGCATCGCGCGCTCGCTCGCCGTCGACCCCGAGGTGATCCTGATGGACGAGCCCTGCTCGGCGCTTGACCCGATCGCGACGCTGAAGATCGAGGAGCTGATCGATCAGCTCAAGACGCGCGTGACGATCGTGATCGTCACGCACAACATGCAGCAGGCCGCGCGCGTGGCAGACCGCACGGCGTTCATGCTCGGCGGCGAGCTCGTCGAGGTCGGGCCGACCCAGGAGATCTTCACCAAACCCAACGATTCGCGAACAGAGGAATATGTCACCGGGAAGTTCGGCTGACGAGGGCCGGCCACCGGCGGCCTTCCCCGCCGGCACTGACACCGGGCGGCCCGAGGCCGCGTCCACGAGCGACAGCGCGCACGCGCAGGGGCGCGCGCACTTCCAGGCCCAGCTGCGCGAGCTGGAGGCGAACGCGCTCGGCGGCCTGGATCTGATCGTCGAGCAGCTCGACCGCGTGCTCGAGGCGCTGCACCACCAGGACGTCGAGCTCGCGCAGATGGTGATCGCCGACGACGACCGCGTCGACGGGCGCTACCTGGAGGTGCACCAGGGCATCCTCTCGCTGCTTGCGCTGCAGGCGCCGGTCGCGGGCGATCTGCGGCTGGTGGCGGCGCTGCTGCACATGATCAAGCACATCGAGCGCATGGGCGACCAGTGCGTGAACATCGCCAAGCTGATCCCGCTGTCCGGGTATGAGCCACCGGTGCACCGCGAAATGCTGGACACGCTCGCCAGGATGGGCGCGTTCGCGCGCTCGGAGGTCGTCCAGTCGAAGGCCGCGTTCGCCGCGCGCGACGTCGGGCTGGCCGAAGACCTCGTGCGCCAGGATCGCGAGATCAACCGCCTCAACCGCGAGATCTTCCGACTTGCGATCGAGATCGGCGACGACCCCGACAGGCGCGAGTGGGCGATGCACATGACGCTCGTCGCGCGCGCGCTGGAGCGCATCGGCGACAACGCCGTCGACATCGGTGAGCAGGTCGCGTTCGTCGTCACGGGCCTGTTTAGAGAGTTTCCCGCCCCGCGCCCTCCGAGCCCACGCTCGGGCTGAGCGTTCTCGCGCACGAGATCGTTCCGATCGGAACGTTCCCGCACCACCGCAAATAGCGATCGGCTCCTGTGAAGATCCTGTTACATCGACTTGCAGAGCTCGCGTGTGTCTCTCTCATGGCTTACACTGCGCCGCGATGAGCGCAAGCGTGAGCGCCGGAGACACGGGGGGCGCACCAGCGGCACCGGATGCCACAGGCGCAGCCGCGGCGTCCCTTCGAATCGCCGTCCTGGACCGCGACAGCGGCTTCATCCAGGTCCTCAGCAAGCGCCTGGACCGCCTCGCCTGGGAGCACCGCGTGCTCGCCAGCCCCGTGCCGCCCGACGCGGTCGTGTCGATGCGTCTGAGCGCACTGGTCGTCGACCTCGCCGTGCTCGGACCACAGGCGTGGGGATGGCTGGAGCGGCTGTGCGAGGCGCTGCCCGAGCTCGGCATCGTCGTGTGCACCGGCCCCTCCACCGTCGCCCAGCGGGTGCGCGGGCTGCGTCTCGGGGCCGACGACTGGATAACGAAGCCGTGCCATCCGGAGGAAGTCATCGCCCGCGTGCAGAGCGTCGTGCGCCGCCGCCGGCGCAGCGCCAGCCGCGCCGAGACCGAGCCGATCATCGCCGGCGAGGTCGAGATCCGCTCCGACCGCTTCCAGGCGTTCGTCGGCGAGCACAGCATCGACCTGACCAGGCGCGAGTTCGAGCTGATCGAGCTGCTCGCCGCGGCCGAGGGGCGCGTGCTCGAGCGCGAGGAGATCTACTCGCGCCTGTGGGGCTACACGATGGTGCGCGGCGACCGCTCGGTCGACGTGTTCGTGCGCAAGCTGCGCCAGAAGCTCGAGAAGGCCTCGCCGAGCTGGCGCTACATCCACACCCACTTCGGCATCGGCTATCGCTTCGCGGCGGAATCGGTCGAGGTCGTCGACCCCAGCGCAGTGCCCTCGTCACTCCCCGCCGAGTGGAGCGCCGACAGCCTCGATCGCCGGGTCGGCGATCAGGGCGAGCTCGCGGGGCCGCAAGAGAGCGACGAGCTCACCGCCGGCGGGGTGGGCGGGACCCACATCTAGCCGTACGATCGCAAGACCGCCCTTCTTGACGTCGGCGCGCGCGCCGGTGAGCTCGCCCACGACACGTGAGAGGTCGGGCTCGTGGCCGACGACCAGCAGGCGCCCGTCGGCGGGCACCGCGCTCATCGCATCGAGCGCCTGGACGGCGTCGAAGCCACCCCCGAGCGGCGCGTGGACCGCAAGCATCGCCCGCTGCTGCTCACTCCATGCCTCCGCCGCCAGCTCAGCGGTCTGGCGCGCACGCACGCGCGGGCTGAACAGCACCACGTCGAAGGCTCCGTGCAGCCGCCGGATGGCGACGCCCGCGGCGTGCGCCTGCTGGCGCCCCCGCTCGGTCAAGCGGCGCTCGGCATCCGTGCGTGTGCCATGCGGCTCGGCCTCCGCGTGACGAAGTAGCCATAGCTGACGGGCCATTCCTCTCGGGTGCAGCCTAGCGGGTCAGCGCACAGTCGGTTGAGAGCCTCCGTCGACTGTGACGGCGGTCATGTGGGCTGCCTCGGGGCTTGAGCGTTGATCGTTGTGCGGGAGCATCACCTCCGCGGCCTCGGCTGGCGTCACGTCGGGGTAGAGGACTCGTAGTAGCGCGATCGCCGCGAGACCTCCGACGAGCTGTGCGGCGATGTATCCCGGCGCTGATGACGGCGCGATCCCGGCGAACGTGTTGGAGAACATGCGTCCGATGCTGATGGCGGGGTTAGCGAAGCTCGCTGAGCTGGTGAAGAAGTAGGCGGCGCCGATATAGGCGCCGACCGCGGCCGGCGCTGCCGCGCCGCGTCGGGTGCGTGTGAGCGAGAAGATCACGAGCATCAGGCCGAGCGTCGCGACGACCTCCGCGAACACGTGCGCGCCGGAGGCGCGGTGCTTGGTGGAGATCGACACGAGCGCCTGCGCGAACATCGCGTTGGCGACGATCGCGCCCGTGATGCAGCCGGCGATCTGAGCGGGCGCGTAGGCAAGCGCTTCGCGCCAGGGCATCCCGCCGAAGCTCGCGTCGACGAATGAGACGACGGGATTGAAGTGCCCGCCGGAGACCGCTCCGAACATCAGGATGATCGCGAACAGCCCCGCCGCGGTCGCCGCGGCGTTCTCGAACAGCTCGAGACCGACGTCGCTGGGGGAGAGGCTCTGGGCGGCGATGCCCGAGCCGATCACGAGCGCCGCGAGGAACGCGGAGCCGAGGAACTCCGCGAGCAACCGTCGCCGCAGCAGCGGACTCATGGTCTCGCCGCCGCTGGATACGCGGGTGATGGTGTGGCTCTGATGCTCATGTCCCGGCTACGAGCTTGTCGGCGAACTCGCCGGGTAGCCCGGCCTCGCGCACCTCCGCGGCGACGGCAGCGGCGTCGTACTCGACGCGCTCGATGCTCACCTCCACGACCTCGGCCGCTGCCCTGAGCACCGCGAAGGCGCCGCGGGGGTCTGAGTCCTTGGGCTTGCCGACCGAGCCGCAGTTGACGAACAGCACCCCGCCGTACTCGTGGACCCACGGTTTGTGGGTGTGGCCGAACACGAGCACTGGATCGCTCTCGGCCGCGGCGAGGCGTTCGTAGAGGCGCGCTGGCTTGTCCTCGAACAGGTACTCGTTGACCTTCCGTGGCGAGCCGTGCACCAGGTGCACATCTACGCTGCCGACGGGGAAGCGCAGGTCGAACGGCAAGCCGCGCATGAAGTCCTTGGACTCCTGGCTTGTGTGCGCGAGCGTCCAATCCACCGAGAGCTGGCCGAGCTCGCGGTCATGCGCGGTGACGTACGCACAACCGCAGTCCTCTTCATCGCGGGCGATCGCGTAGTCGTAGTTGCCGTAGATCGTGGGGATCTCCCGCTCTGCGATCAGCGCACAGACCTCATCCGGGTGCGGGCCATAGCCCACCAGGTCGCCACCACAGAACACGCTCCTGATGCCGAGCTCCTCGATCCTTGCCAGAGCTGCTTCAAGTGCTGGGAGATTGCCGTGGATATCTGTGATGACCGCAACAGCGTCGGCGCGGGTGCTGGCTTCCTCGGCGGTCATGCCACGGATCGTATGTCAATCGACAGGCGTAGTTGTTATTGATATATGTATATCGATGTCCGTCGATTTGGAGCTGACTCCCAAGCAGAAGCGAGCCGCTGGCGAGCGCTGCTGCGAGCCCGTCGTCTACCCGGACGTTCAGCGCGATCATGCGCAACGCATGGCCGAGGTCGCCAAGGCCCTCGGTGACCCGATCCGCCTGCAACTCGTGGACGTGCTGCTCAAACACGCCGGCAAGGTCTGTGTCTGCGAGCTGGTGCCGCTGTTCGACATCTCCCAGCCTACGCTCTCTCATCACCTGAAGAAGCTCCGCGCCGCCGGGATCGTGGACTCCGAGCGTCAGGGCTTGTGGGCCTACTACTACGTGATCCCCGGCGCGCTAGGGGAGCTATCGACATGGCTGGCATGACCGCCGATCCCGTCAAAGCGACGGCCGGGGCGCCCCCTCCTTGGGGCGCCCCGGCCGTGTCCTACCTGATCGGACTGTCAGGCTTCGGTTCTACCGCCGCAGCGGCAGTTCTCGAGGAGCCTATTCTTCCCAGGTGATCAGGCCAGGGGCTTCCTGTGCCCGTGTCAGGACGTTGCTCGGCAGTGCCAGGTAGTCGTGGTTCGCGATTTCCTTCTGACCACCCTTCTTTTCGACCACGTACTGCAGGTAGTTCTGACCACCCTTCTTTTCGACCACGTACTGCAGGTAGTTCTCAACCGTCGTGGCCTGACCCTGCGTCGTCCCGTGGACCTTGTACTTCGCGGCGTTTGACAGCGCCAGGTCGTAGGTCAGCCCGCACAGCGCGTACGTCTTTGAGAACTGTTCCGTCGTCACTTCGTTCCAGGTTGATTTCACCGACGGCGGCGGGAACGATGCTTTGCCGTTGGTGTAGACCGTCTTCTTGCAGTTCGAGTTGCTGAGTTCTTTGGCATCGCCGTTGGCAGACGGGTCGGAGTAAGTGGCTTTGCCTTTCTTGCTGGTGTTTTCAAGCTCAACCCAGAACTTCTGCTTGCCTGCGCCGCCGCCTTCCGGCGCGAACCCAAGTTCGCGAGCTTCCGCGAGCACGGCGTAGCCGATGCTGCTCGGTGTTTCGGCGACCTTTTTCAGGAGCCCCGAGTTTTTTTCGCCTTCAGCCGGTGTGATCGTTTCCGGCCACAGCGTGCTGTTCGGCAGTTCGGAGAGTTCGTTCCAGGTCTTTTCTCCGGATTTGGTTTTCAGCAGGCCGGTGTCGCTCCAGTTGAGGAAGCGCTTGAAGATGTGCGTCGTCCCCGAGGGGTCTTTACGCACGACAGGCGTGATCGAAGCTTCTTTGTTGCACGTCGGTCCGCCGACCACCTGAACGAGTTCGTCCCCGTCTTCGGTGATCTGGCTCCATTTGGTGACGGAGCCCGAGTAGATTCCCTCGAGCGCTTTCTGGCTCAACGCCAGACGCCCCGTCACTTTGGAGTTGCCCGTGCAGCCTTCGGGCAGGTTGACGACGATCGCCTCAGCGCTCTGCGCGACCGGGATCGTCAAGACCGTGCTCGCGGGCCCTTCACTGGTGCCCTCGGCTTCGAGCTCTTCTTTTTCGGTCTGGTTGACGGTGTTGTCGGTGCCGATGAACCCGAGCGCTCCGTATTCGAGTTTTTCGTCCCAGGCGGCGAAGCCTTTTCCGCTGCTGGTGTTTTTGTAGGTCACTTTCGGGCTTGCGCCTGTTCCCTGTTTCCCGCTACAGGCGCCTGCAACTTTGGATTTGTTGAAGTCAGGGTTCCACACCTGGTCCTGCGCCACGCCCTGCAGCGACGAGCCCGCTGCTTCGATGGCCGAGCCTCCGCATTTGGTGAGGAGCGCGGCACTGGACGTGCCCGGTGCCGCGAGAGCGACGACCGCCGCCGCCGAAAGAACGCACGCCGGAACAATCCGACGCGCAAAGAGAGACGTCATGCTTGACTACCTCCTGGTAGCAGGTCTATTTGTCGAACGAGTGAGAGATGTCTCTCACCCAATCGAGAACCCTGCCATCCGCCAGAGCTAGCCACGTTGCCAGCGAGTTACTCCGACGTTACCAGTATGTGTCTTTGAGAATCACTGTATATATCAAGAAATGGCAACACAAAGTCACCCTCAAATAATGAGGGTTACAGCACCTTCAAGGCGCCGCTAGCCGCCCCGATTCACAGTGACGTCATGCGGCGGTCTCGCGCGCCTCCAAGTCGTTACGTGACACGACACCGTTCTCGATCCGTCGGATCAATCCGCTCCACCACGCTCGGCACCCCTGCGGCTCATCGCAGAGCGCCTGCCACAAGACCTGGCGATGGATATCGGCGGCGTAAGCTTTGCGTTGCTTCTGGGACGCGGTCGCGCCGAGCGGTCGCATCGGGCGCACGACCTCCACCTCGACGCCACAGCGCTCGCACTGCCGGCGGAGCTTGCCTTCGTAGGAGTTGCGCTCGCCGCCCACCCCAAGCTCCTCGAACTTCACAAGCGCCGTCTGCAGCGCCGCCAGGTTGCCGTGGATGTCGGTGATCGCCGCCACCTTCTCCTGCTCGCGGATCACGATCCCCCCTGGGCGAGGAGATCGCATGTGTCCGTGCGCAGACACTCGCGGGTCTGTCGGTGGGCGAGGGCCATGACGTGCGAGCGAACGCGCGCCCCATCGAAGCCCGCGAGCACAGCGTCGGCGCACGCTCGTATCTCCTCGGCGGGCTTGGTGTTCGCGAACTCGTCGGCGAGCATCGGCAGCAGCCGCGCGAGGCGTAGCTGGTGGGCGGTGCGGTCGGTGCGGATCGCATCGAGGCGAACGGCGATCAGCTCGCGAATCTGCGCCTGGATGCCGTCGCGGATCGCACGAACGTCCTCGATCGGCCTGCCGGCGGGGTCGGGTATGTCCCACGCCTCCACCGCCGCCGGCACGTAAGGGCAGGCGTCGCCGCAGCCCATCGTGATCGCCCAGTCGGCGTGGAGCTGCATCTCGAGCGTGAGCTTCTTGGGCTTGCGCCCGGCGAGGTCGAAGCCGAGCTCGCGCATTGCCTCAACCACGGGCGGCCAGATCTCGGGTGCGGGCTCGGTACCGGCGGACTCCGCGAGCACGTCCTGCGGGCCGTAGCGCTCCAGGAACGCCTGCGCCATCTGCGAGCGCCCGGCGTTGTGGTTGCACACGAACAGCACGTAGCGGGTAGACCGCTCGCCTGGACGCGTCTCGACGAGAGGCCCATCATCGGAACTCATGGCGCCATCCTAATCCATTGACACCCGTGATTACAAGTGATATCTGTGTATTGATGCGCGTCGATTTGGAGCTGGCCCCTAAGCAGAAGCGAGCGGCCGGCGAGCACTGCTGCGAGCCCGTGGTGTACCCCGACGTCGCCCGCGACCACGCGCTGCGCATGGCCGAGGTTGCCAAGGCCCTCGGCGACCCGATCCGCCTGCAGCTGGTGGATGTGCTGCGCAAGCATGCCGGCAAGGTCTGCGTGTGCGAGCTGGTGCCGCTGTTCGACGTCTCCCAGTCCACGCTCTCCCATCACCTGAAGAAGCTCCGCGACGCCGGGATCGTGGACTCCGAGCGACAAGGGCTATGGGCCTACTACTACGTCATCCCTGACACACTCAAGGAGCTATCCGCATGGCTGAGCTGACCACCGACACGACCACCGATCCCTGTTGCGCCGCCGAGCAGCAGACGACATGCTGCGAGCCGAGCGCCAAGGCCGACTGCTGCGGGCACGGCGAGAGCTGCGGTTGCGATGCTGACGCCACGGCAGCGCATGCGGCCGATGTGCGCGAGCGGGTGCGCGAGCGCTACGCGGCCGCCGCCGTCCAGGTCGCAAGCGCCGACCCAGGCGCCGACTGCTGCGCCCCCAGCGAGGCCTTCGATGGTGGCAGTGAGGTCTTCGGCGCCGCGCTGTATGCGCTCAGCGATCACGAGCAGCTACCGGATACCGCGACGCTCGCCTCCCTCGGCTGTGGCAACCCCACGGCTGTCGCCGAGCTGCACGAGGGCGAGACGGTTCTCGACCTCGGCTCGGGCGGCGGCATCGACGTGCTGCTCTCCGCCAAGCGCGTCGGTCCGACCGGCAGGGCGCACGGGCTGGACATGACCGACGAGATGCTCGCCCTCGCGCGCGAGAACGCACGCAAGGCCGGCGTCGAGAACGTCGAGTTCCACAAGGGCTACATCGAGGAGATACCACTGCCCGACGCGAGCGTCGACGTGGTGATCTCGAATTGCGTGATCAACCTGTCGGCAGACAAGCCCAAGGTGCTGCGCGAGGTCGCGCGGGTGCTGCGGCCAGGTGGACGCTTCGCGGTCTCCGACGTGATCGCCGAGGAGAGCATGGACGATGCCACCCGCGCCGACATGCAGGCCTACACGGGCTGCATCGCCGGGGCGCTCACCCGGCGAGAGTTCACCAGCGCGCTCGCGGACGCGGGCCTGACCGACGTCGAGATACAAGAGACGCACCGCGTGCACGCACAGGCGGCCTCGGCGATCGTCCGCGCGCGCAAGCCAGCCGCGACACCGGTTTGAGCCCCGAGACGCACGAGCTGCATCTGCACGATCCGCAGGCGCTCTACCGCCGCTGGGAGGAGAGCCAATGGAGCCCGTGGGACATCGATCTGTCCGGCGACCGCGAGCAGTGGCAGGCGACGGAGGACCGCTCGCTCCTGTCGTTCGTACTGGGTTCGCTGATGGTCGCCGAGGAGCGCATCACGACGAAGTTCTCCGGGCTGGTGGGTGCCGACGGCAGCGAGGAGGAAGTCACCTACCTGGCCACCCAGCAGGTCGACGAGGCCAGGCACATGCAGTTCTACGCGCGCTTCCAGGACGAGGTAGTCGCCGAGCCCGCGCTG
The DNA here is from genome assembly GCA_050012835.1 of Solirubrobacteraceae bacterium. GTDB lineage: Bacteria > Actinomycetota > Thermoleophilia > Solirubrobacterales > Solirubrobacteraceae > Palsa-744. Next base: position 38,079 of record JBEKGK010000024.1, read on the forward strand.
ATCGCCGCACATGTGCAGCGCGCCCGCGAGCAGGTCTCGCCTGCGTTCCGCACGATCTTCGACGACAAGCTCGTCGCAGCCCACGAGCGCTTGGTCGCGAATCCCGGCGACGTGGCGGCGAAGGTAGCGTTCGTGACGATCTACCACCTCGTCCTCGAGGCCACGCTCGGGCTGACGACGTTCGAGTTCTCGACACGCTTGATGGAGCGCGAGCGCCTGCTGCCGGGGTTCGTCGCCGGCTACACCAAAATCCACCACGACGAGCACCGCCACATCGGCTACGGAATCTGGTTCCTGCGCAAGGCCGTCGCAGAGGGCAGCGCGATCGGCGATGTCGTACGCGCCACGCTGCGCGAGCTGCTGCCCGCAGTCGCGGAGTCCTTGACGCCCCCCGCGGGCGCCGACGCGTCCGTCCTGGGCGCCTCAGCCGAGGATCTGCGCGGCTTCGCCCTCGACGGATTGACGCGCCGACTGAACATCATCGGCGTGCCGCTCGACACGCTCTGAAGACGCGCGCTACCGACTCGCGGCGTGAGCAGGCGTTTGGCGGGAGGACTGCTGGATGGCGGTTTGGGTGTAGCGCGCGGCTACGAGGCACGCGATCACGCCGAGCAGGCGTCGCAGCGACGCCTCGGGCAGGCGGCTTTGCAGACGCGCGCCGGCGTAGCTGCCCGCGAAGCCTCCAAGTCCCATTGAGATGCCGAGGATCCACTCGGGTGCGACGCTCCCGCCGTGCGCGAGCTGCAGGACCTCGAAGGTCGCGATCCCAGCGATGGAGGTCAGGAATGTCGCGAGCAGCGTGGCGGGCGCGACCTCGTAGGCGGAGAACCCGGAGGCGATCAGGACGGGAGCGAGTAGCGAGCCGCCGCCGATGCCGTAGATGCCGCCGACGATGCCGACGGCGAGGGCAAGCAGGGAGATCAATCCACGTCCACGCCGACCCGGCTCGGGGCGACCCGGAGCCACTCGTTGAGAGCCGAGCAGCAGCCACAGGCCGAGGGGCATGAGCACGCCGGCAGCGATGAACATGAACGCGCGTCCCCCTGACAGATACTCGACGCGGACGATCGCGCCGAGGATGACGCCGGGAAGCGTTCCCGCGATCAAGAGGGCGCTCAGCGAGTTGAACAGCCGCCGCTCATGCCAGAAGCGCAGCAGCCCGCCCGGTACGGCGACGACGTTGAACACCAGGTTGGTGGGTGTCACGCCGAGGCTGGGAACGCGCAGCACAGTCAGCTGCACGGGCAGCAGCAGGACCGCGCCCGAAACGCCCGCCGGCGTTGTGACGAGCGCGATCAGAAAGCCGCACGCGGCGCCGGCGGGCCATTGCCAACTCATTCGGTGAACATATCGGCTCGCCGCGGTTGTGCGGATGGCTGTCGCCGAGGACAGCGCGATTGGCGTACCGCTCGAAACCCTTTGGGTGAAAGCAGCTGTGCTGTAGCTTGAGGGGCATATGAACGGCGATCACGAGCACAATCGGGAGGGCCCCTCCACGGTCGCGACCGTCGCGCCCGACAGCGCCGGCGCGGGCGAGGATCCGTCCCTCTACCTCAACCGCGAGCTCTCATGGCTTGACTTCAACGACCGTGTGCTCCAACTCGCCGAGGACGAGCGCGTGCCGCTGCTGGAGCGGGTCAAGTTCTGCGCGATCTACACGACCAACCTGGACGAGTACTACATGGTGCGCGTTGCAGGCCTGCGCGACCAGATCGACGCGGGCGTCGAGAACCCCAGCCAGGACGGGCGGATTCCCTCCGAAACGATCGCGCTGATCCGCGAGCGCGTGCTCTCCCAGAGCCGCAGGCTGACCGACTGCTTCGAAGGCAGGCTGCGCCCGGCGCTGGCCGCGCATGACATCCGCGTGGTCGGCGTGCGCGAGCTCGACGACGATCGGCGCGCGGATCTGGCGAGGCACTTCCAGAAGGCGATCTTCCCGGCGCTCACGCCGCTGGCGGTCGCTCCGGGCCGCCCCTTCCCGTACATCTCAAACCTCTCCCTCAGCCTCGCCGTGCTCGTGCGCGACCCGATCAGCGAGCAGACGGTGTTCGCGCGCGTGAAGGTCCCCACCGAGATCCTGCCGCGCTTCGTCACGCTCAAGCAGCACGCAGGCGAGCCCGCGCTGCTGGTGCCGCTGGAGGATGTGATCGCAAACCACCTCGACGCGCTGTTCCCGGGCATGGAGATCGCCGACTACGACGTCTTCCGGGTGAGCCGCGACGCCGACCTGGAGGTCTCCGACGACGCCGCCGACCTGCTGCAGGCGGTCGAGGACGAGCTGCGCCGCCGCCGCTTCGGCGAGGTCGTGCGCGTCGAGGTCGGCGCGCACTGCTCCGAGCAGCTGCGCGAGGCGCTGGCGGGCCTGCTGGGGGTGCAGGATGAGGAGGTCTACCCCGTCGACGGCCTGCTCGACATGGGCGCGCTGTGGCAGATCGTGAAACTCCCGGGCCATGCCGAGCTACGCGAGGAGCCGGTCGTCGGCATCACCCACCAACGACTGCTGCGCCGCGAGGGCGAGCGCCCGGACGTGATGGGCGCGATGCGCGAAGGCGACCTGCTCGTGCACCACCCGTACGTGTCGTTCGCGACCTCGGTCGAGCGCTTCGTCGAGCAGGCCGTCGCCGACCCGAACGTGCTGGCGATCAAGCAGACGGTCTATCGCACGAGCGATGACTCGCCGCTGGTGCCGGCGCTGATCGACGCCACCGAGCGGGGCAAGCAGGCGGTCGCGCTGGTGGAGCTGCAGGCGCGCTTCGACGAGCGCATGAACATCCATTGGGCCAAGGCGCTGGAGGAGGCCGGCGTGCACGTCGTCTACGGACAGCCGGCGCTGAAGACGCACGCCAAGTGCGTGCTGGTCGTGCGCCGCGAGGGCGACGGCGTGCGCAACTACGTGCACATCGGCACCGGCAACTACCACTCGGCGACCGCGCGGCTGTACACCGACTTCGGCCTGTTCACCACCGACGAGCAGATCGGCGCTGACGTCGCGGACATGTTCAACTACCTGACCGGCTACGGGCGCCCGCTGCACTACCGCAAGGTGCTGATGGCCCCCGACCACCTGCGCGAGGGCATCATCGAGCAGATCGAGCGCACGATCGCCGCGCACTCCGAGGAGCAGCCGGCGCGGATCGCCATGAAGATGAACTCACTCGTCGACGGGCGCTGCATCCGCGCCCTGTACGCCGCCTCACGGGCGGGCGTGCGCGTGGACCTGAACGTACGCGGCATCTGCTGCCTGCGCCCCGGCCTGCCCGGCATCTCCGAGAACATCAGGGTCGTCTCGATCGTCGGGCGGCTGCTCGAGCACTCGCGCGTCTACGCCTTCGAGCGCGGCGGCGAGTACACGATCTACATCGCCTCCGCCGACCTGATGCCACGCAACCTCGACCACCGCGTCGAGCTGGCGGTGCCGATCGAGTCCGCGGAGCTGCGCGCGGAGCTGCTGGACACGCTCGAGCGGGGCTTCGCCGACAACCAGAGCTCGTGGGACCTGGACGGCGAGGGCATCTGGCACCGGCGCTCGCTCGCGTCCGGAGAAGCGCCACGCAACCTGCAACTCGAGCTCGCCGAGCTGTATGCGGCGCGCGCCGGCGTCGAGCGCCCCACGGGCGAGCTCGACGCGGCGTCGCTGGGCGCGGGCGGTCGCTGACGCGCGGGCGCGGGCAGCGTGTCCAGCACGGCCTTCAGCTCGTCCACCGACTGGTAGTCGAGCCCGAGCAGGTGGTCGTGGCGGTGGCGCACGATGCCCTGCTCGTCGATCACGATCACCGCGCGCTTGACCCCGAGGCGCGGGGAGAACGCGTCGTATTTGCGCGCGACATCCTTCTCCACATCCGCGAGCAGCGGCACGTTGAGCGTGTGCTTGGCGACGAACCCCTCGTGCGAGGCCAGATCCTGCGAGGAGATGCCCACAACGGTCGCGTTCAGCGCGGCGAAGTCCCCGGCGCGATCGCGGTAGGAACAGAACTGTTTGGTGCAGACCATCGTGTTATCGCGCCGCTAGCAGTCCGTCGCGACATCGAGAGCGGCGCATACATCAGCCATTCTCTCCGGTCCGAGCTTGGTGATCCGCTCGGTCAGGTACGAGACGGGCAGCATCACGAGGTTGTCGAGGCTCACGACACAGGCCTCCGGCAGACCGTCGCGCTGATCAAGCGGCACCTCGGTGTCGATCCCCCGGATCGTACGGGTCAACGGGCAGACGAGGATCTCAGCAAGGACGCCAATCGCCGCATTGCGGTGCAACACCAGGTACGGGCGACGACCGTGCTTCGGTGTCTCGCCCCACTAAACCTCGCCCCGACTCACCAAGGCTGACGATTGAGTCGCGCCTCGGCATCGAGGCGATCCAGGACCGCGTCGCGCGACGCCTCATTGACGGCCCGTAGATCAGCCCAGCCGTCCGGCTGGTGCTGTGGCATCTCCTGGTACGAAGAGACAATCCGCCGATCTACTTCGCGCTCGCGAAGTAGACGCGCGTACTCAGCCTCAAGCTCCGGGTCGGACAGCCGGTCGAGCAGCGCATCCAACTTCTGACGTGTTGTCATCGTTCCAACTGTAGCCAGAGGCGCCGATGGTGACGCGGCGAAGAGCTAGTTTGACGTGGGTGCCGGCAGCGCGTCCAGCGCCCGTTTGAGGTCGTCTACCGACTGGTAGTCCAGCCCGAGCAGATGGTCGTGGCGGTGCCGCACGACCCCGTCCTCGTCAATCACAATCACGGCCCGCTTCGTGCCCATCCGGCCGTGCGCGCTGCACGCCCGCGCCATCGCGCCGTCCACGTCGGCCAGCAACGGTACCGTCAGATTGTTCTTGTCGACGAAGCCCTGATGCGACTCGACGCCCTGCGCCGAAATACCCACCACCGTCGCGCCCAACGCCGCGAACCCGTCCGAAGCAGTCGTCCCACCCGATGCGCTCAACAGCGTTGCTTGGGACGACAGGCAGGAGCGAGCCGCCGGGAGTTCTCCGGGATCTTCGCCCCGGTATAGACAGGCAACGGTAGGGATCGCATCGACCCCGACGGCTTTCGGGAAAAGCTTGAAAAACCGAATGCCTGCGGGTAGTGTGAGGGTATGGCTACCAAGCATGATCGTGCTCTCGCGTCGTTCCTCGTCGGGCTGGACGATGTGGTTGAGGAGCTCAGTGTGGTCAGCGATCCACAGCGTTCAGGAGAACTCGCGGAGCAGCTGATGGCGATGGGCAAGCAGCTCAAGCGGACCGCGCCGAACGCCGCTCGGGGAGTCCCGGTGGCGGAGGCGGCGAAGTATCTGGGTATCTCCGAGCCGACTGTCCGGCTATGGGTTAGGCGTGGTGCGCTTGCTGCGCTCCCGGGCTCCAAGCCGGCGCTGATCGAGCACGAGAGCCTGCGAGGGGTCGGGCGCGCGGTACGCGAATTGCGTGCGAGGGGCGAGGACCGAGAGTGGTTGGAGGGCGTGGTTCGCTACATCGAAGACATGGCGGATCGTTCGAGTCCGAGCGTGCGCCAGGGCCTGAAGGATCTGGCTGAAGGCAAGCTCCAGCCGGCCTGACGAGCGCACGGGGTGGCACATTCCGTTTTCGTGGTCGACACGGTCGCTCGTGTCGCCGCCTCGTTGAACAAGACTGACCGGCGGGCGTACGACGCGGCGATCTCGGGCTTGAAGGGCGAGGGTTGCAAGGCAGCCGGGTACCGACTGGCGGCCACAGACGGCGGAGACTTCCCGCTGTGCTGCCGGCATCTCGCTAACGATTGGCGCATGCACACGCTGTTCGCGAAAGACCACAGCGTGATCGTGATCTCGTTGGCCAGGCACGACAAGGGTCACAACCCGCACCAGATCCTCGCCGACGTCTTCCCCGGTCTCAGCCCAGTTGGGCACCGCAAGCGCGCGAAGCCCCCGTGCTGCGACGATCCCGAAAGCCCACCTTTGATGCCTGCGACGCTCAACGAGCGGCTTGCCGGCATGTTCGGCTACGCCTGACTTCCCTCAGGCGGCCGGACCGGGCAGCGCCTCCAGCGCCGCTTTGAGGTCGTCCACGGACTGGTAGTCCAGCCCCAGGCGATGGTCGTGGCGGTGGCGGACCACGCCTTGCTCGTCGATGATGATGACGGCACGCTTGCCGCTGGCGCTGTACGCCTTCCCGACGACCTTATCGACGTCGGCCAACAGCGGAACCGTCAGGCTGTTCTTCTCGATGAAGCCCTTGTGGGAGTCCATATCCTGCGCGGAGATCCCGACCACCGTCGCATCGAGCGCGGCAAAGTCGTCGGCCCGATCCCGGTAGGAGCAGAACTGTCTTTTACACACGGGCGTGTTGTCGCCCGGATAGAACAGCAGCACGACGCGCTCGCCGAGGTGCTCGGAGAGCTTGAACGGCCCGCCCGTGCCCTGGAGCTCGAAGTCGGGGGCCTGCTCGCCCACCTGCGGGGTCTTCGCCATCAGCGTCACCCTACTGGAGGATGCGCTAGAACCTGAGCGGATGCGCGCTCGCCGTCTCACCTGCCTGGGCCTCGCATCGGCGGCCTGCGCGCTCCTCGCCGCCTGCGGAAGCACCACTCCGGCGGAGATTCCCACGCCGACCGTGAGCATCGCCGCGATCCCATCCGCGACGCGCTCCTCCACGGCGGAACTGCTCGACTGGCCGGAGTTCGGACTCGATCCCCAGCGCAGCGACGTCAGCGAACTGGCGAGCGGCATCACCGCTGTCAACGTCGCGCACCTGCGCCACGTCACGGTGGCGCTCGCGGGGACCGTCGACTCCTCCCCCATCTATCTGCACGGCGTGTCAGTTGACGGAGCCGTCCACGACGTGATCGTCGTCACGACCACATACGGCAGGACGATCGCGATCGACGCGAGCGGCGGGCAGATCCTGTGGACGTTCACGCCCCCGGGCTACAGCAGCTGGGCGGGCAGTGCGCGGATCACGACCGCGAGCCCCCTCGCCGACCCTGACCGGCTGTTCGTGTACGCCGCCTCGCCGAACGGGCTGGTCCACAAGCTCTCGCTCGCCGACGGTCGCGAGGACACCAGCGGCTCCTGGCCGGTGTCGATCACGCGCGAACCGGTCCACGAGAAGCTCGCCGCGGCGCTCAACGTCGACGGACCCGACATCATCGCGGCGACCGGCGGCTACTTCGGCGACGCCCCTCCATACCAGGGCCATGTGGTGGTGATCGCGCGCTCCAGCGGGCGCCTGCGGAGCGTGTTCAACACGCTGTGCGCCAACCGTCGCGAACTGCAGCAGCCGAGCACTTGTTCGGCGAGCGACTCAGCGATCCTCTCCCGCGGTGGCGCGGTGGTCGAGCCCGGTGGCGGGCGCATCCTGATCGACACCGGCAACGGCCCCTGGAACGGCACCACCGACTTCGGCGACAGCGTGCTCGAGCTGACCTTCCCGGGCCTGTCCCTGCTCCAGTCCTTCACGCCGGCCGACCAGGAAGAGCTCAACACCAGCGACACAGATCTCGGCTCCAGCGCCCCCGCGCTGCTCGGCGAAGGCCGCGTGGTGCTCGCGGGCAAGGACGGCATCATGCGGCTGCTGGCGCTCTCGCGCCTGGACGGCCACCCACCGTCGGGCGCGCGAGCACGCCTGCATCCGCTCGGGGGCGAACTGCAGCGCCTGTCGATCCCCGGAGGCGGCGAGCTGTTCACCGCGCCGGCGGTCTGGCGGCGCGGCAGGCGCACGACGATGTTCGTCGCCGACGAACACGGCACCGCCGCCTACGTGCTCCGCCGCGGGCTGCTGTATCAGGCGTGGGAGAACAACACCCCTGGAACCAGTCCCGTGATGGCCGGAGGCCTGCTCTACGTCTACGAACCGGACGCTGGCGGCATCGCCGTGTACCGACCCTCCTCGCCGCGGCCGATCGCCAAGCTCGCGGGCGAACCCGGCCACTGGAACAGCCCGATCGTCGTCGACGGGCACGTCGTGGAGCCCGAGGGCAACGCCAACGCCCACAAGCTCACCGGCACGCTCGAGATCTTCTCGGCGCCGTAGAGCGCGTCAGCGTCGGAGCGCTCGCAGGACGCGCCTGGGGTCGGCCTTCGCCAGCCACCACGGACCCGGCATCGGGGTCGCGGCGCGCGGGAGAGCGTCCAGCGAAGTGCGCTTCGCGCAGATGAACGCCAGCCTGCGCTGATGGAGATAGTCGGTCAGCCCGGTGTAGTCGGTGATGTTCAGCGCCAGCGGAACGGCCTCGAAGTCGAACTCGGCCGCGAGCTCGATCACGGCGTCCCTGGTCGGCAGCAACACCATCGGGTAGTCGATCGCGTTGCGCGGGTCGTACAGGTGCGCGACCTCGAAGAAGCTCGAGGAGGCGCGCGACAGATCGCTGTCGATCACGACGATCTCCGCGTCGACCCTCGCGATCAGCTCGAACAGCTCGACCGGCTTGGCCACGTGATCCAGCAGCCCGAGACAGAGCACCGCATCGAAGCGTTCATCGAACGCGTGCCCGAAGACGTTGCCCTCCTCGAAGCGGTAGCGACTCGGGTCGATGCCCTTGGTCTCGAACACGAGGTTGGCCTGGTCGATGAACATCTGGCGCCCGTCGACACCGAGTACGAAGTCCGCTCCCGCTTCGATCGCGTGCAGCGACCAGAAGCCGGCGTTGCATCCCAGGTCGAGCACCCGATGGCCGCGCAAAGAGCCGCCGGTCACGCTCAGGAGCGCCTCGAAGAAGTAGCGCCGGCGCTGCTCATGCCGGTTGATCACTTCCCGATCGGGCACGGGCGTGCTGACGCCGTTGTCGAACTCGAACCTGTAGTGCCAGCGGGGAAACGCCGCGATTCGGTCCTGCAGCTCCTGAGCCTCCACGGCGGCGAAGGCTACTCGACGCGAAGCGCGCTCGCGGCGGCACGCGCTAGCCTCGGACGATGTCGGAATCGCTCGCCGGCCAGCTTCTGATCGCCTCCCCCACATTGCTGGACCCGAACTTCGCGCGCACGGTCGTGCTGATCGGCATCCACAGCGAGGACGGAGCGATGGGCGTGGTGCTCAACCGCCCCTCGACGGCCACCGTGGCCGACGCCGTGCCGCAGTTGGAAGACGTGGTGGGGGCGCTCGAGACGGTCTACGTGGGCGGCCCCGTGCAGCCGAGCTCGGTCGTGTTCCTGGCCGAGTTCCTGGAGCCGTCGCTGGCAGGGATGCTGGTGGTCGGGCGCATCGGCTTCCCCGCGCCGGACGCCGGCATCGAGCAGCTGGCGCGGGCGACCGCGCGCACGCGCGTGTTCGCGGGCCACGCCGGCTGGGGCGGCGGGCAGCTCGACGCGGAGATCGCGAGCGGCGACTGGATCGCACACCCCGCCGAGCCGCAGGACGTCTTCACCGACGTCCCCGAGGATCTGTGGAGCAGCGTGCTCACGCGCAAGGGCGGCAGCTACGCGCTGATCGCGCGCATGCCGGTGGACCCCAGCGTCAACTGAGCGGGCTACCCTTGTGTGAGCGGTTCCCCGCCGCGAAGCCCTCTTCCCCGACGAGCACTGGAGTCCGCCGTGCTGAAGCTCGCCCGCTGGTCGACAACGCATCGTAAGTACGTCGTGATCGGGTGGCTGGTGCTGCTGCTCGCGGTCAACGCGTTCGCGCAGTCGGCCGGCACCAGCTACTCCAACAACTTCACGCTGCCCAACTCCGACGCGCAACGCGCCGCCGACCTGCTGCAGCGCAGCTTCCCCGCCCAGGCCGGCGACCGCGACACGATCGTCTACAAGGTCAGCTCCGGCAGCGTCTTTGACCCGGCGGTGCGAGCGCGCATGAGCGCCATGTTCGCCCGGGTCGCAAGGCTGCCGCACGTCACGAGCGTGATCAGCCCCTACGCGGGCACCGGCACTGCCGGCAGGTCGGTGTCGGCCGACGGACGGATCGCGTTCGCGACGGTGGTGTTCGACGAGAAAGCCAACCTGCTGCCCCAGAGCGCCCCCGAACGCGTCGTGCAGGTCGCTCGGGCGGCCGCGCAGGGCGGGCGGGCACCAATCCAGGTCGAGCTCGGCGGGCAGGCGATCGAGGCGACCGAGCAGGTCGGCTTCGGACTCTCCACGGCGGTCGGGCTGCTGGCGGCGATCGTCGTGCTGCTGCTCACGTTCGGCTCGCTGACCGCGATGGGCCTGCCGATCGTGACGGCCCTGTTCGGGCTCGGCACGGGCCTTGGCGCGATCGCGCTGTTCACACACGTGGTCGACACGCCCGACTTCTCCTCCGAGCTCGCCGCCATGATCGGGCTGGGCGTTGGGATCGACTACGCGCTGTTCATCCTGACGCGCTTCCGCGAGGCCTACGCCACTCCCGGACCGACCTTCGGGGACGCTCGCGAGTCGGTCGTCGAGGCGATCGACACGGCCGGGCGGGCGGTCCTGTTCGCGGGCTCCACGGTCGTGATCGCCCTGCTGGGCATGATGCTGCTCGGCGTCGACTTCCTGTACGGCGTGGCGATCTCCGCGTCGATCGGCGTGCTGCTGGTGATGCTCGCCTCGCTGACGCTGCTGCCGGCGCTGCTGACGATCGCGGGCGCACGGGTCGCCGCGGGCGGACGCCGTGCTCGCGCTCGCGCGCGCGCCGCCGAGCGGGCTGGCGGCGAGGCCGTCCCTGCGACGACATCCGGCGCACCGTCAGGCGCGGCGGGGGCCGGCCGGACGTG
>JBEKGK010000025.1:0-33407 GCA_050012835.1 Solirubrobacteraceae bacterium
TCGGCATCGGCGTCCCGCAGGCGACGGCGATCGCCGACGTGGCGCACGCGCGCTCCACGCACATGCTCGAGACGGGTGAGTACTGTCAGGTGATCGCCGATGGCGGCATGCGCAACGGCGGCGACGTGTCCAAGGCGATCGCGCTGGGCGCGGACGCCGTGATGATCGGCTCGCCGCTGGCGCGCGCCTACGAGGCGCCGGGGCGCGGCTTTCACTGGGGCATGGCGACCTTCCACCCGACCTTGCCGCGCGGCGCGCGCGTGGCGACCACGCAGAACGGGACGCTCGAGGAGATCCTCGTCGGCCCGGCGCGCGAGAACGACGGGACGTTCAACCTGTTCGGCGGCCTGCGCACCTCGATGGCGACCTGCGGCCACAAGGACCTGGCGGAGTTCAACCGCGCCGAGGTCGTCGTCGCGCCGTCGCTGCAGACAGAGGGCAAGGCGCTGCAGCGCGACCAGGGCGTCGGCATGGGCGCGACCAACGGGAAGGTAGCCGCCCTCGTCGATGAGTGAGCTCGTGGCCACGGCTACCCCGCCGGCGGTCGAGCAGCGGACAGCCACGCCCGCGGTCGATGAGATCGTGGTGCTCGACTACGGCGGGCAGTACTCGCAGTTGATCGCGCGCAGGGTGCGCGACTGCGGCGTGTTCAGCGAGCTGCTGCCCCACCACGTGCCGCTGGAGGAGATCGCGGCGCGCAAGCCGCGCGGGATCATCCTGTCGGGCGGCCCGGCATCGGTGTACGCGCAGGGCGCGCCGCCGCTGGATCTCGGGCTGCTGGAGCTGGGCGTGCCGGTGATGGGCATCTGCTACGGGATGCAGCTGCTGGTGCACACGCTGGGCGGGCGGGTGGAGCAGGCCGAGGTGGGCGAGTTCGGCCGCTCCGATCTGCACGTGTCCGAGCCCGGAGTGCTGCTGGCCGGGATGCCGCGCGAGCAGACGTGCTGGATGTCTCACCGCGACACGGTGTTCGAGCCGCCGCCCGGCTTCACGGCGCTTGCTTCCTCGAGCAGCTCGCCGGTGGCCGCCGTCGAGAGCACCGAGCGGGGCATCTACGGCATCCAGTTCCACCCGGAGGTCGTGCACACGCCCTACGGCCAGGAGATCCTGACGCGGTTCCTGACGGAGGTGTGCGGCTGCGAGCTGACGTGGTCGGCGGCGTCGATCGTGGACGAACAGGTCCGGCGCATCCGCGAGCAGGTGGGGGACGGCAGCGTGATCTGCGGCCTGTCGGGAGGGGTGGACTCCTCCGTGGCGGCGCTGCTGGTGCATCGCGCTGTCGGCGAGCAGCTGACGTGCGTGTTCGTCGACCACGGCCTGATGCGCAAGGAAGAGGGCGACCAGGTCGTCAGCACGTTCCGCGACACGTTCAAGGTGCCGCTCGTGGCCGTCGACGCCGAGACGCGCTTCCTGGACAAGCTCAGGGGGGTGACCGAGCCGGAGGCCAAGCGCAAGGCGATCGGCGCGGAGTTCATCCGGGTCTTCGAGGAGGAGGCGGCAAAGCTCGCCGACGCGGCCGGGGGTATCGGATCCGCCCCCGCGCGCTTCCTGGTGCAGGGCACGCTGTACTCGGACGTGATCGAGTCAGGCGGCGGGACGGGCGCGGCGACGATCAAGTCCCACCACAACGTCGGCGGCCTGCCCGACGATCTGCAGTTCGAGCTGGTGGAGCCGCTGCGCGCGCTGTTCAAGGACGAGGTCCGCGCGGTCGGAGCCGAGCTGGGCCTGCCCGAGCGGCTGGTCTGGCGCCAGCCGTTCCCCGGTCCGGGCCTCGCGATCCGCGTCGTTGGCGGCGAAGCGACGAAGGAGCGCCTGGACGTGCTGCGCGAGGCCGACCACATCCTGCAGGAGGAGATTCGCAAAGCGGGCCTCTACCGGGAGCTGTGGCAGTCCTTCTGCGTGCTCCCCGACGTGCGCACCGTGGGTGTGCAGGGCGACGAGCGCACGTACGGCTACGTGGTGGTCGTGCGCGCGGTCACCAGCGACGACGCGATGACCGCCGACTGGGCGCGGCTGCCGTATGACCTGCTCGAGACGATCGCCTCGCGCATGATCAACGAGTTGCGCGAGGTCAACCGCGTGGTGCTCGACATCACGTCGAAGCCGCCGGGCACTATCGAGTGGGAGTAGCTAGCGCCTACGACGCGACTTGAGTTTGGGCGTTAGCTATGATGGTCGTCCCGCCGCGCGGTTGGTACGCGTGGCCTTTTTCACGCCTATGGCCCCCTCGACTCGAACATACGTAGCGAAGCCGACCGACCGCGAGCGCAACTGGCTGCTGGTCGACGCCAACGGCAAGACGCTTGGGCGCTTGGCGACCCAGATCGCTGACGTGCTGCGGGGCAAGCGCAAGCCCGAGTACACGCCGCACATCGACACCGGCGACTTCGTGGTGGTCGTGAACGCCGAGAAGATCCACGTCAGCGGCAACAAGCGCCAGGACAAGCGCTACTACCGCCACTCGGGCTACCCCGGCGGGCTGCGCTCGCGGACCTTCGAGGAGATGCTCGCCAAGCGCCCGGAGGACATCATCCGTCTGGCCGTCAAGGGCATGATGCCGCGCAACCGCCTGGCGCGCAAGCAGATCACGAAGCTCAAGATCTACGCTGGTCCCGAGCACCCGCACGTCGCACAGAAACCGCAACCCCTGGAGATCGAGGCCTGATGGCAGACGACGAGCATCCCGAGAGCACCGAGGCGCTCCAGCCGGACTCCGAGGCATCGGCAGCGCCACCGTCGCCGCAGGACGCCGCGGAGGTCGCGGACGCTGAGGGCGGTGCGCAGGCGCCGGTGGAGCAGGCGAATGAGGACGCGGCCGAGGCTGCGGGCGCCGCCGCGGACGCGCCGTCGCCGGCACCGCAGGCACGCGAGGAGCAGCCGCAGGTCGACGAGGAGGAAGAGGAGGAGCCGGCTCCTCGCGAGAAGCCTTCCGTGCCGGGCGCACACCTTGAAGTGGACATCGTCCCCGAGGGCGTCGACCCGCTGGGCCGCAGCCAGAGCTACCAGGACTCCTACGCGGTCGACCCGTATGCGACCGACGAGGACGTCGAGGAGGCGCAGGCGGAGGACGAGCAGGAGGAGGTGCTCGCCGAGCCGATCTCCACGGCCGCGATCGACCTCGCCTCAGGCGCCCGCTACCGCGCGACGGGCAAGCGCAAGACGGCGATCGCGCGCGTGACGTTGCGACCGGGCACCGGCAGCTATCTCGTCAACGGGCGCACGCTCGAGGTGCATTTCCCGCGTGTGACGCTGCAGCGCAACATCCGCCAGCCGCTCGAGACGGTCGGCTTTCAGGACCGCATGGACGTGGTCGCGCGGCTGCACGGCGGCGGCATCTCCGCACAGGCCGGAGCGCTGCGCCACGGCGTCTCGCGCGCGCTGCTGGAGGCCGACCCCAACCTGCGCGGCGAGCTCAAGCGCAGGGGCTTCCTGACCCGTGACTCGCGGGCGAAGGAGCGCAAGAAGGCCGGCCTGAAGAAGGCACGCAAGAAGCCGCAGTTCTCCAAGCGCTAGCGCCGCAGCGATAGGTGACCCACCCACCCGCATGACCCGCAGGCTGTTCGGGACCGACGGCGTTCGCGGCGTCGCCGGCGAGTTCCTGACCGCCGAGCTGGCGCTCGCGTTGGGGGGCGCGGCGACCCGCAACACGGGTGTGCAGCGCCCGCAGGTGCTGATCGTGCGCGACACGCGCGAGTCGGGCGAGATGCTGCAGGCGGCGATCGCCGCCGGCGTCAGCGCGGCCGGCGGCGATGCGCTGCTGGGCGGCGTGCTGCCGACGCCGGCCGCGCCGCTGCTGATCCACCGCTACGGCTTCGATCTGGCGGCCGTGATCTCGGCCTCGCACAACCCCTACCAGGACAACGGGATCAAGTTCTTCGCCGGCGACGGCTACAAGCTCTCGGACGAGTCTGAGCTCGCGATCGAGCGTGAGCTGGACGCCGCGGATCCCTCAACCGATGCCCGCACGGCGATCGGGCGCATCCGCGAGCTGCGCGGCGCGCCCGAGGACTATCTGCGCGAGCTGCACGTTCGCTTCCGCGAGCTAGACCTCACAGGGGTGGACGTGCTGCTCGACTGCGCCAACGGTGCCACCTATCAGGTGGCACCGGAGATCTTCAGGCGCCTGGGCGCGAGCGTGTCGGTGATCGCGGACTCGCCCGACGGTCGCAACATCAACGCCGGCTGCGGCTCCACGCACGTGGACGCGCTGGCCCGCGCGGTGGTCGCGGGCGCGCACGCGGTGGGCTTCGCGTTCGATGGCGACGGTGATCGGGTGCTGGCGGTCGACCGGACGGGAGGCATCGTCGACGGGGACGAGTTGATGGCGCTGGCGACGCTGCATCTGCGCGCGAGCGGGCGCCTCAGCGGCAACGGCGTGGCTGTGACGGTGATGACCAACTACGGCTTCCACGCTGCCATGGAGCGCGAGCGTGTTGCGGTCGCCACCACGCAGGTGGGGGATCGCTACGTGCTCGAGGAGCTGCGCGCGCGCGGATGGACGCTCGGCGGCGAGCAGTCGGGTCACATCATCGACATGGGCTTCAACCGCACCGGCGACGGCATCGCGAGCGCGCTGCTGACGCTCGAGGCGCTCGGCGGGCGTGACCTGAGCGAGCGCGACGCCATGTCAAAGCTGCCCCAGAGGCTGGTCAACGTGCGCGTGCGCGATCGAGGCGCGTTGGAGCACGCGCGCGAGGTGGATGCGGCCGTGCGCGCCGCCGAGCGCGAGCTGGCGGGACGCGGACGCGTGCTCGTGCGACCGAGCGGCACCGAGCCGCTCGTCCGTGTGATGGTCGAGGCTCCCACCGACGATGAGGCCGAGCAGGTGTGCAGCCGCCTGGTCGCGCTGGTCGAACGCGAGCTGGGCTAGCGGCTTCGCCGACGGGCCCCGGCTGGCCGCTCGGGCGCGCTCGGGCGCGCTTGGGCGCATCAGTCCCGCTGGTATCTTCGATCGCATGTGCGGCATCGTTGGCTACGTGGGCAGACGCGAGGGCGGGCAACAGGTCCGGGAGCTGCTGCTCGCGGGCCTGGGCAAGCTCGAGTACCGCGGGTATGACTCCTCGGGGATCTCCGTGATCGAGGGTGATCGGATCGAGGCGGTGCGGGCGGTCGGCAACCTCGACGCGCTGCGCGCGAAGCTCGATCGTCAGGCGCAGACGGCGAGCGCCGGCGCGGTGGCGACCGCGGCGCCACCGGCCACAACCGGGATCGGTCACACGCGCTGGGCGACGCACGGGCGCGTCAGCGAGGCGAACGCACACCCGCATTACGACAGCGCCGACCGCGTGCACGTGGTGGTCAACGGGATCGTCGAGAACTACGTGACGCTCAAGCAGCGCCTGCTCGCGCACGGCAGCGTGTTCACCTCCGAGACCGACGCCGAGGTGATCGCGCACCTGATCGCCGCCTGCTACGCCGGTGACCTCGCCGACGCGGTTCGGGCCGCGTACGTCCAGCTGGAGGGCCACTACGCGTTCGTGGCGATGAGCCTGGACGAGCCGGAGGTGCTGGTGGGAGCGCGCAAGGAGTGCCCGCTGGTGATCGGGCGCGGCGAGGGCGAGCAGTTCGTGGCCTCGGCGGTGCCGGCGTTCCTCGCGGAGACCAGGCGCGTGCAATACCTGGAGAACGGCGAGATCGTCGTGCTGCGCCCCGACGGGGTGCAGATCACCAAGGCTGACGGCGAGCCCGTGGAGCGCGCTGTGGAGAGCGTCGACTGGGATCAGGAGACCGCCGAGAAGGGCGGCTTCGAGACGTTCATGTTGAAGGAGATCTACGAACAGGCCGACGCGGTCGCGGAGACGATCGCCGACCGGACCGCGCGCGGCGACGGCGTCGACCTCGACGAGCACGGAGCGCTGGACGAGGCGATCCTCGCGGACGTGAAGCGGATCGTGGTGGTGGCGTGCGGCACCGCCTACCACGCCGGTCTGATCGGCCGCTACGCGATCGAGGAGTGGGCGCGGCTGCCGGTCGAGCTCGACATCGCCTCGGAGTACCGCTACCGCAACGCCGTCGTGGGGCCCGGCGACCTCGTGATCGGGATCTCGCAGTCGGGTGAGACCGCCGACACGCTGGCGGCGATGCGGCTCGCGCGCGAACGCGGCGCGACGGTGCTGGCGATCACGAACACGATGGGCTCGCAGGCGACGCGCGAGGCCGACGGCGTGCTGTACACGCGCGCGGGGCTGGAGATCGGGGTCGCGGCGACCAAGACGTTCGTATGCCAGGTTGCGGTCATGTATCTGCTCGGCCTGCGCCTGGCCGAGTTGCGTGGGACGCTGGCGCCCGAGCGAATCGTCGAGCTGGTCGCCGAGCTCAAGCGCCTGCCGCACTGCATCGACGAGTTGATGCGCGACTGCGAGACGCGCGCGCAGGAGATCGCGCGCACCTGCTGGGACGCGGAGTTCTTCCTGTACATCGGCCGCCACATCGGCCTGCCGGTGGCGCTGGAGGGGGCGCTGAAGCTGAAGGAGATCTCCTACGTCTCGACCGACGCGTATGCCGCCGGCGAGATGAAGCACGGCCCGATCGCGCTGCTCGACGAGGCCACACCGGTCGTGTGCGTCGCCACACGCTCGCCGGTGCTGGAGAAGCTGATCTCCAACATCCAGGAGGCGCGCGCCCGCGGCGCGCGCGTGATCGCCGTGACGACCGCCGGCGAAGATGCCGTCGAGGCTCACGCCGACGCGACGATCGCGGTGCCGGCGACCGACTGGATGCTGCAGCCGATCCTCGCGGTGATCCCGCTGCAGCTGCTCGCGTATGAGATCGCGCGGCACCGCGGCCTGAACGTCGACCAGCCGCGCAACCTCGCCAAGACGGTCACGGTCGAGTAGCTCCCGCGCCGGTCGCCCGCGGCGCTCACGCGAGCCCGTCGAGCGCGACGGGCGGATGACCATCTACGCTCCCACCGATGGTGAACCAGCTACCGCCCTGGCTCGTCCCGCTGCCCGACGCCGAGACGATGCGCGCCATCGACCGTTGGGCGATCGAGGAGCGGGGCGTGGCCGGCCTCGATCTGATGGAGCGCGCCGGCGCGGGCGTGGCGCGCGCAGTCGAGCGCCTGGCGCCGGACGGGCCGGTCACGGTCGTGTGCGGTAAGGGCAACAACGGCGGTGACGGGCTGGTGGTGGCGCGCCTGCTGCGCGAGTCCGGACGACCGGTGACGGTGGTGTGCGTGGCGCCGCCGCAGGAGCTCACGGGTGACGCCCGTGCGAACCTCGAGCGGCTGCCGGGAGACCCGCCGGTGCGCCTGAGTGGGGAGGCCTGGGCGCAGCCGGCCGAACAGGCCGGCGCGCCGCGCGCCGCGTCGGCGACAGACGTGTTCGGCCCGCGGGCGGTCGTCGTCGACGCTCTGCTCGGCACGGGCTTTCAGGGTGAGCCCCACGGCACCGTCGCGGAGGCGATCGACGCCGTCAACACAGCGGGCACGCAGGTCGTGAGCGTGGACGTGCCGAGCGGGGTTGACGCCTCGACGGGCGTCGTCCGCGGCGCGGCGGTGCGCGCCTCGCTGACGGTCACCTTCCACGCGGCCAAGCCGGGGCTGTGGATCAGCCCGGGCAAGGCTCACGCGGGCGAGGTGCAGACGATCGACATCGGCATCCCGCGGGGCGCTCCCGGCGGCGCGTCGGTCGGCCTGATCGCCGCGAGCGTGCTCGAGGAGCTCCCGCGCCGGCAGGCGTCCTCGACCAAGTTCGTCTCGGGCCACGTGATCGTCGCCGGCGGCTCGCGCGGGCTGACCGGCGCGCCGAGGATGGCCGCCGAGGCGAGCATGCGGGCGGGGGCCGGCTACGTCACGGCCTGCGTCCCCGCTTCGCTGCAGGGGATCCTCGCCGGCGGCGGAACCCCGGAGATGATGACCCGGGGGATGCCCGACGAGGACGGCGCGCTGACCGAAGCGGGCGTCGGCGACGTGCTCGAGGCGAGCGCTCGCGGCGGGGCGCTGGCGCTGGGACCCGGGCTGGGACGCAGTGTCGGCGCGTTCGCGTTCGCGCGGGCGCTCGCGGGCGAGGCCGACGTGGCGATGGTGCTGGACGCCGACGGCCTGAACGCGCACGCGGGTAGGCTCGCCGACCTGGCCGGGAGGCGCGCGCCGAGCGTGCTCACGCCGCATGCCGGCGAGCTCGCCCGGCTGCTGCAGCTGGACAGCTCCGAGATCGAGCGCGAGCGCCTGCGCCACGTTCGCGCGGCCGCCGAGCAAGCCCGCGCGGTCGTGGTGTTGAAGGGCGACGACACGCTGATCGCTGAGCCGGACGGGACCGTCGCGGTGAGCCCGGGCGGCAGCCCGGCGCTCGCCACGGCGGGGACCGGCGACGTGCTCACGGGCGTGATCGCCGCGCTGCTCGCGCAAGGCCTCGACGCCCTCACAGCCGCGGCCGCGGGCGTGTGGCTGCACGCCGAGGCCGGCAGGGAGGCGGCCCGCCGGCTGGGGGCCGCCGAGGGCGTGATCGCCACGGACGTGATCGCGGCGCTTCCGGGCGCACGCGCGCGGGCGAAGCGTGCGCGGGCGCGGGGCGTGCGTGCCGCCCGCGGTGCCGGCGAGCACCGACGTGAGGCTCGGGGCGATGGCTGACGGGGCACACCCTGAGAGCATGCGCAGGGCGCAGGCGGCCGTGAACGTCGCCGCGATCGCCCGCAACTGCGCGCGCCTGCGCACACAGCTTCGCCACGGGGCCGTCCTGTGCGCGGTGGTGAAGGCCGACGGGTACGGTCACGGCGCGGTGCAGAGCGCGCGCGCGGCGCTCGCCGGTGGCGCCAGCTGGCTGGCGGTCGCCGACTCGGAGGAGGCACGCGAGTTGCGCGAGGCGGGTCTGCGCGATGTGCGCGTGCTCGTGATGGGCCCGCTCAGCCCGCTCGAGCTCGGCGAGGCGCTGGCGGCGGACGCGGACGTGGTCGTATGGAACGAGAGCTACCTGGAGGCCGTCGCCGCGGCGGGTGGCGGCCGTGTCCACGTCAAGTTCGACTCCGGGATGGGACGGCTCGGCACGCGTGACCCGATCGAGGCCTCGCGCGTGGCGGCGGCGGCGCAGCGGGCCCCGGGCGTGCGCTTGGCGGGCGTGATGACGCACTTCGCGACCGCGGACGAGCTCAAGGACGACGGGTTCTTTGCGAGCCAGCTGGCCGCGTTCACGCGTTGGGCGCGCACGATCAAGGACGAGCGGCCGGAGATCCTCGTGCACGCGGCCAACAGCGCCGCGACGATGCGCGACGCGGAGGCGCAGTTCGACATGGTGCGCTGCGGGATCGCGATCTACGGCATGGACCCGTTCGGCCGGGATCCCGCGGCCCGGGCGCTCGAGCCCGCACTCGAGCTGAGCTCCTATGTCGCCGAGGCCAAGCTGTGCCGGGCGGGCGAGAGCGCGGGCTACGGACGCCAGTTCGTGGCAGACGGCGACACCTATATCGGCGTGCTCCCGATCGGCTACGGCGATGGCTGGCGGCGCGGGCTCTCCAACAATGCCGACGTGCTGGTCGGCGGGCGCCGTCATCCGCTGGTCGGCACCGTGAGCATGGACAGCATCACCGTCGACCTGGGCGCGGACGTCGAGCCGGAGCGGCTGCGCGGCGAGCGAGCGATCCTGATCGGCATCCAGGGCAGCGAGCGGATCACCGCCGAGGAGGTGGCACGTCGCCTGGAGACGATCAACTACGAGATCACGTGCGCGCTGACGCCGCGCGTGCCGCGCATCTACCACCGCGACGGCGTGCCGCTCGACGCGGGTGCGCCGCGCGCGCGAGCACGAACGGCGGACGCCGGACCGGCATGAGCGCGGGCCTGGACGCGGCTCGCGCGGCGCTCGCGGGCACACGCGCCTGGCTGGTGGGCGGTGCGGTGCGTGACGGGCTGCTCGACCGCCAGACCGCTGACGTGGACGTGGTCGTCGACGGCGACCCCGCGCAGGCAGCGCGTGCGGTCGCCCGCGCTGCACCCCGCGCGGCGTGCTTTCCCCTGTCGGAGGACTTCGGCTCCTGGCGAGTGGTCGCGCGAGGAGGCGCCTGGCAGGTCGACGTCGAGCCGCTGCGGGGTGGGACGATCGAGGCCGACCTCGCGCTGCGCGACTTCACGGTCAACGCGATCGCGCAGCCGATCGCCGGCGGAGCGCCGGTCGACCCGCTCGGCGGCGCGGCCGATCTGCGCGCCGGACGCCTGCGGATGGCCGCGCCGGATGCCTTCTCACGAGATCCGCTGCGCGTGCTGCGCCTGGTCCGCCTCGCGCTCGAGCTGGACCTGCAGGCCGAGGCCGAGACGCTGCGCTGCGCCGGCGCTCACGCGGATGGACTGGCCGGCGTCTCGCCCGAGCGCGTGTTCGTCGAGCTGCGGCGGATCATCGGCGCACGCCAGGCGCGGCGGGGCCTCGAGCTGATGAGCGCGCTGGGAGCCACCGCGGTCGTGCTGCCGGAGCTCGACGCGCTGCGCGGTGTGCAGCAGAGCCGCTTCCACCACCTCGACGTGCACGGACACACACTGGAGGTGCTCGATCGCACGGTGGAGCTCACGACGGGTGCCGGGCCCGGAGCCGGCGAGCTCGACGCGTGCATCGGCGCGCGGCGCCCCGCGGTGGACGCCCTGCTTGCAGAGCCGCTCGCGGACGAGCTGACCCGCGGGGACGCGCTGCGCTGGGGCGCGTTGCTGCACGACGCGGCCAAGCCCCTCACGCGCGAGGTGCGCCCCGAGGACGGGCGCGTGACGTTCATCGGCCACGACGCGCGCGGCGCCGAGCTCGCGCGCGCCGTGCTCGAGCGGCTACGCGCGAGCGAGCGTCTGCGCGCACATGTGGCGGCGCTGGTGCGCCATCACCTGCGCTTGGGGTTCCTCGTGCACGAGCCCCAGCCGCTCGCGCGCAGGACCGTGTTCGCGTATCTGCGCGAGTGCTCGCCTGTCGAGGTCGACGTCACGCTGCTGTCGATCGCCGACCGGCTGGCCACGCGCGGAGATCGCGCGCAGGAGGCGGTGCAGGCGCACATGGCCGTCGCTCGCGGCCTGCTCGGCGATGCTCTGCGCTGGCGCGCCGAGGGCCCGCCGCAACCGCTGCTGCGGGGGGACGAGCTCGCCGGCGAGCTGGGCATTCCCACCGGCCCCCGCGTGGGGGAGCTGCTCGAGGAGCTGGCGGCAGCGCAGTACGCCGGCGAGGTGACGAGCCGCGATCGCGCGCTCGAATACGCCCGCCGGCTGCCCTGAAGCCAGGCGCTACGCTGCTCTCGACCACCGATGCTCGCGCGGTCATCGCTCCCCGCCTGGGCGCCGAGAAGCCGGTCCCGGGGCCGCCCAAGCGCTTTGCGTAGGCGATCGGCGCGGTGGTGGCGCGTGCCCGCTTGACCGATGGGCGCCGCAAGCCCCTTCCTTCAGGGAGGGGTCAAGGCGGCCGACGCTGGTCTTGGATGTAGCGCTTGATGATGTCTAGGTGCGCTCAACACCTGGTGATGAATCTGCAGGTGTACTCAGGGGTTGAAGACCAAGTGCCGGCCGGCACGAAACCCGTGTTTTCCGTCCATGCTGCCAACTACAGTCCTTGGGCATGCTGGTCACTCGTGCCTACCGTCACAAGGCTCGTTTCACGCCCGAGCAGGAGCTGCTCGCCCGGCGCTTCGCGGGCTGCACACGGCTCGTCTACAACGCGGGCCTTGAGCAGCGCAAGCTCGGCTACGCCGTCACGGGCCGGGGGATGAGTTACATGCGCCAGACCTACTTTCTGAAGGAGGTCAAGGCCGATCCGCAGTTCGCGTTTCTCTCGGAGGCGCCTGCGCACGTGCTCCAGCAGGCGTTGCGTGACCTCGACCGGGCGTTTGCCAACTTCTTCGCGGGGCGCTCGCGATACCCGAAACCGCGTCGGCGGGGCGAGCGCGACGGGTTTCGCTTCCCGGACCCCGATCCCAAGCAGATCGGATTGAACATCCCGGCACGCCAGGGACAGGTGCGCCTGCCGAAGCTCGGCTGGGTGTCGGTGCGCAACTGCTATCCGCGTCTGGGTGAGCGGCTGCTCGAGGGTGAGCTGAGACACGTGAGCGTCACCCGCGAGGCCGACGGCTGGTATGTGAGCTTCTGCTGTGAGGTCGAGCTCGGTGAGCGAAGCGTGCCCGCGGGCGGGCCCGTCGGGCTCGACCTCGGTGTTGCCAACTCCCTCGCCACCTCGGACGGGCAGTTCGTGCATCTGCCGGTCATCACTATCAGGGAGCGGCAGAAGATCGGCCTCTTGCAATCACGGGTCAATCGTCGCCGGAAGGGCTCGCACAACCGCGAGAAGGCACGCTTGGCGCTCGCCCGCCGGCGCCAACATCTGGGGCGCCGCAAGCGCGACGCCATCCACAAGCTGACCATCGAACTGGCCAAAGGGCACGAGCTGATCGCGATCGAGGACCTCAAGGTGGCTGCCATGACGCGCTCGGCCCGGGGCACGGCCGATGAGCCCGGCGTCAACGTCGCCCAGAAGTCCGGGCTGAATCGCGCGATACTCGACCAGAGCTGGGGCGAGCTGCGCCGCCAGCTGGCCTACAAGACTCAGTCGCACGCCTGCACCCTGGTTGCCGTGCACCCGTCCTACTCATCCAAGGAGTGCCGTGCCTGCGGGCACATCGCCAAGGAGAACCGCGAAAGCCAAGCGGTCTTCCGATGCGTCGCGTGTGGGCACGCCGATCACGCGGACGTGAACGCCGCGCGCATCATCCTGGAGCGAGCGCTTCAGGCCCACAACCACACCCACGGCAGCAGCAGTGCACCGCCCGGGGGAACACCGGGGCGGGAGCCGGCATTCACCGGCTCGAACGCCTGTGAAGACCGAGCGTCGTTGAAGACCCCTGAGACGCTCGGACCCCCCAGGAAGGCGCGGTCGCGAGGCCGCGCCAGGCTCACGCCCGCAAGGGCGTGACCGAAACCCCGGCCTTCAGGCTGGGGAGGTTCATATAGGATCTGCGCCGCGTGGCGGACTCGGACTGCATCTTCTGCAAGATCGTCGCGGGCGATCTGCCCGCCCGCATCGTCGATGAAGACGAGCGCACGATCGCCTTCATGGACATCGCCCCCGCAACCCGCGGGCACGCACTGGTGATCCCCCGCGCTCACAGCACCGACCTGCTGGGCGTCGCGGCCGAGGACCTGAGCGCGGTGGCGCTCGCCTGCCAGCGCCTGGCGGGCCGCATGCAGGAGCGTCTGGGCGCCGACGGCGTCAACCTCCTGAACTCCTGCGGACGGGCTGCCTGGCAGACGGTCTTCCACTTCCACGTGCACGTGATCCCGCGCTACGACGGCGATCCGCTGCGGCTGCCGTGGGTGCCGGGCGAGGGCGATCAGGCGCAGATCCAGGCCACGGCGCAGGAACTGTCCGGGCGATAGCGAAGTAACCAAACCGCTACCTCGAGCATCTAGGCGTGTTGAATGGCACATATGAGACGCATATCCATAGCCGTGCTCGCGAGCGTCTCGCTCGCGCTTGCGCTGCCCGCGGTCGCGCCCGCGACACTGACCGAAGTCGGCGTGATCGGCGAAACGACGCCCGCCACCGTCGCAAGCTGCCCGGCGACCCCGTGCCTGGCGGTCAGCCGTACGACCGGCTTTCAGGTGAAGGTCGGCTCTTCACGCAACGTGCTCAGCGCGCCGCGCGCCGGGACGATCGTCGCGTGGACGATCACGCTGGGCAACCCCAACGCAACCCAGATCAAGTTCTTCAACGCCAACGAGGGCGGACCCTCCGAAGCCGGGATCGCGATCCTTGCTCCGCAGCCCAAGCCGAACCTCACGTACAAGCTCGTGGCGCAGAGCCCGATGGTCAAACTGCAGCCGTACTTCGGCAAGACCGCGCAGTTCCCGCTCGAAGCGACGATCCCGATCAAGAAGGGCTACGTCGTAGCGCTGACCGTGCCCTCGTGGGCGCCCGCGCTCGCGCTCGGCTTCGGCAACGACACTTCCTGGCGGGCCAGCCGACCCAAGAGCGGGTGCACGAGCACCAGCTCCCAGACGAGTCAGACCACGCTCGGCGCCGCCACCCAGTACTACTGCCTCTACCAGACCGCGCGCCTGACCTACAGCGCGACGCTCATCTCCACGCCGTAGGGCGCTACGGGGCGGAGGCGCCGCCGGTGGGGCTGGCCGGTTCGGTGGCTTTCGATTCGCTGGGGGCGGCTTCTTTTTCTGCGGCGGCGCCGCCGGAGGCGCCGGACGTGGCAGGGGCGCTGGCGCTCGAGGACGGTTCGCTGCTTTCGCTCGCGGGGGTTTCCGCGCTCGAGGAGGCTTCGCCGGTCTTGCTCGTCGTCTTGGTCTTGGTCGCGGTCGTCGCGGTGGACGTCGTCTGTGCGGCTGCTGCTTCGGCGCTGGTGTTGGTGGGCGGCGTTATTTCCGGGGTGCTCTTCGGGACCGCGTCCGAGACGCTGCTGCCGCCGCAGGCGCTCAGAGCCAGCCCGCACAGCAATGTCGCGCACGCGGCGAGCGCTACGCGAGTGCTCACAGCGGGCCCATGCGCCTACCGCAGGTGGGACAGTCGTTGAGGTCCTTCTGGGCATGCTGGTCGCACCAGGGGCAGAAGCGCAGGTTCTCCACCGCCCACGGCAGCCGCGAGCTCGACGGCGCGAGCGGCAGCATCTTGCCGACGACCTCGAGCGGGTCGCCGGATTCGCGGTCCCGGTAGATCTCGTCGGGCTCCGCCTCGATCACGACCTCCCGCCCGGTGGAGGGGCTGCGCAGTCGATAACGCTGTTTCGTGCTCACGCCTGCAACTTTACCTGAGCCGGTGGGCGACCGATCCCCACGGGGATAGGCTGCCCGTCCGTGCGCGTGCTGATCTTCCATGGCTATCTACTGGACGGGACGGGGTCGAACGTCTACAACGCGCGGCTGGCCGCTGCGCTGGTGGAGCTCGGTCACGAGGTGCACCTGCTCAGCCAGGACCGCCATCCCGAGCGCCAGCCGTTCGTCGATGCGATCGGAGACTGGGACGGCGGGGCGTTGCGTGTGCGCGAGGTCGAGCGGCCAGCTGGCGAGCGCCTGGCCGACGAGCGCCTGTCTGCCGGGCGCGCGGCCGACGGGCGCGCGGCCGACGAGCGCGCGGCCGGCGCCGGGCCAGGCCGCTGCACTGTCTATCGGCCGGATCTCGGCGGCCTGCTGCCGGTGTATGTGGCCGACCGCTATGAGGGGATCGAAGCGCGCACGTTCGCGCAATGCAGCGAAGCGGAGATCGCGCGCTACATCGACAGGAACGTCGCAGCCGTCGGCGAGGTGCTCGAGCTGGCAGGGGCGCAGGTGGCGCTCGCCAACCACCTCGTGATGGGCCCGGTGATCCTCGCACGCGCGCTGAACGGCGCGATCCCGTATGCGGTGAAGGTTCACGGCAGCGCGCTGGAGTACACCGTGAAGCCCGAGCCGGAGCGCTTTCTCGGCTTCGCACGCGAGGGTCTCGCGAGCGCGGCTGCGGTGCTCGTCGGCTCCACCCACACGGCCGCCAGCCTGTGGCAGGCGCTCGGCGATCCGGAGCTCGCGCGGCGCACGCGCCTCGGTCCCCCGGGCGTGGACGTGGCGCGTTTCGGCCCCCGCGAGCCGGGGCCGGCGGCGGCCGGACTGCGGGCGTTGGCCGCACGCGTGCGCGCAGCAGCAGGCGAGAGCGCCGATGACGTGTCGCCCGCCCCGACGGCGCCGGACGGGGAGGGCGGGGCGTTTGCGTGCGACGCGCTCGCTGCGGCGTCTGCGCTGCAGCGGCTCGATCCCGAGCGGGACGTGCTGGTCGCGTTCGTGGGCAAGCTGATCGTCAGCAAGGGCGTGGACCTGCTCGTAGCTGCGTGGCCGCTCGTGCTCGAGCGCGTTCCCGCGGCACGGCTCGTGGTGGTCGGCTTCGGCGCCTACCGGGACGGCCTGGAGCGCCTGCGCGCCGCCCTGATCGACGGCGAGCTGGAGGCCGCGCGCGAGATAGCGCTTGCGGGACGGGCGCTGGAGGGGGAGTCGGAGCCCGCGCGACCGTTGAGGCACCTGCTCGCGTTCCTCGACGGCCTGGAGGGCGTGGAGCGCGAGCGTTATCTGGAGGCTGCGCGCGGGCTCGACGAGCAGCTGCTGCTGACCGGACGCCTCGACCACGAGGAGCTCGCAGATCTGCTGCCCGCGTGTGAGGCGGTGGTCGTGCCGAGCACCTTCCCGGAGGCGTTTGGCATGGTCGCCGCCGAGGCCGCCGCGTGCGGTGCGCTGCCAATCAGCGCCGCGCACTCGGGCCTTGCAGAGGTCAGCACGGTGCTGGCGCGCGCCGTCCCCGAGCCCGCCGCCGACTGGCTGTCGTTCGCGATCGACGATCACACCGTCACAGCCCTGGCAGCGGCCCTGATCGGCTGGCTGCAGGCCGACGCCGAGCTGCGCGCGCGCACGCGCGCCGGACTGGTGGCGACGGCGCGCGAGCGCTGGTCCTGGGAGGGCGTCGCACGCGGGGTGATCGCCGCCGCGCAGGGCGATCTGGACGCTCTGGCGAAGCCGTGAAAGCGGGCGCGGCGCGGGCCGCACGTTTTTGTTCGCCAGCCGCCGCTTCGGATAGTGTTTCGCCGTGAGCTTCGTGGAGGAGAGCCGCCTTTCATGTCGTGCCCCTGGGCGTAGCTTGCGCCGGCTCGCAGCGCGCGCTGGCGCCGTCGCTCTGCTGGGTGTGCTCGCGGTTGGCACGGCCGGCTGCGCGGTCAAGGGCGCCGACAACGCCAACCTGATCGTCGGCAAGCAGGCGTTCGTGGCCAAGTGCGGCTCCTGCCATACGCTCGCGCGGGCCGACACCAAAGGCATCGCCGGGCCGAACCTCGACGAAGCATTCCGCGCGAGCGTCGCCGAAGGCCTGCAGCGCAACGCGGTGCGCACGGCCGTCGAAGGCCAGGTGCTGAACCCGAACACCTCCGGCATCATGCCCGCAGGCCTCGCCAACGGAGCCACGCTCACCGACATCGCTGCCTACATCGCACAGTCGGTCGACAACCCCGGGAAGGACACCGGCCTGCTGGCGAGCGCCGTCGAAGCGCCCGGCTCGGGCAAGCCGGCCGTGGAGAAGGCCGGCAAGCTACAAATCGACGCCAACCCAGCCGGTCAGCTGGCCTACACGGCCAGCAAGGCCGAAGCCAAACCCGGCGCGGTCACGATCACGATGGCGAACATGTCGGGCGTCTCGCACAACATCGCCGTCGAAGCGGGCGAAAACGGAGCTGCCGCCAAGGGCGCCACGATCAGCGCGAGCAAGTTCATCACCAAGGGCAGCACGTCGGTGACCGTCAACCTGAAACCCGGCAAGTACACGTTCTTCTGCCAGGCTCCCGGCCATCGCGCCGCCGGGATGTACGGCACGCTCACGGTGAAGTAGCTGGCTCTCGTTCGCCTGGTCGGCGGGCGCATGCGCCCGCCGCGGGGCCGCGCATGCGCGGCCCCCAGCAGGCCCGCATGCGGGCCTGCTCGCCACGCCGCATGCGGCGTGGCGCACAACTCCACGCGATCGCACGGTCTCAGGACAGCGCGCGGGCGATCTCGATCAGCGCGATGATCACCGCGAACCCCGCGATCACGTACAGCAGCACGCGGAACGCGTCCCCCTCGGAGCGCAGCGGGTTCAGCACGACGCCGTGCTCAGAGTACGTAAACCGTCGTAAACACCACTATCCACATGATGTCGACGAAGTGCCAGTAGATGCCCGGCACGTCGACCCCACGATGCGAATCCGGGCTGTAGTGCCCGCGGAAGGCGCGCACGGTGACGCTGAGCAGGATCAGCAGGCCGATGAACACGTGCGCGCCGTGCAGGCCGGTGAGCGAGTAGAAGATCGTCTGCTGGGCGTGATCCTGAGGGGCGAAGCCGATGTTGGCGTACTCGTTGATCTGGATGAACAGGAACGTGCAGCCGAGCAGGAACGTGCTGAGCATCCCGGCCTTCAGCCCGAAGCGGTTGCCCCTCTTGATCGACGTCTCGGCCCAGTGCAGCGTGAAGGAGGACGACACGAGGATCAGGGTGTTGACGAACGCGACCGGAACCGGCAGATGCGTGCCGGGCGCCGGCCACGGCTCGCCTTCGGCGAGGCGGATGAAGAAGTACGCGGTGAAGAACGCTCCGAAGATCATCACCTCGGAGATGATGAAAAGCAGCATCCCCAGCAGCGGCGCCTCCACGCGTGAGCTGTGGTTCGCCGGCGGCGGGCCGTGATGATCGCCTGCACCCCCATGGGTGTGGCCCGTGTTCCCGGCCGGATGCGCGATGCTGGCTGCCTCCACCGTGCTCCTCCGCTACGCGACCGGCGCCGCGATAGTGGCGGCCTGCGGATCGACGACCACGTGCTCGACGGGCACGGAGGTGGCGCCGCGCACACGCTCGATCAGGTTCGAGCGCAGCCAGCCGGAACGCTCTCCAGGCAGCGTCGAGATGACGACGTCGTCGACCCGGAAGAGCTCGAGTGCGTTGATCGCCGCGGTGTACGGGTCGGGGTCGCCGATCATCCCCGAGCTGAGCAGCCCGGCGGCATTCAGGCGATCCAGCATCGTCGCCAGGCGCGCCCGCGCCTCGCGTGGAGCGCCGCCGCTTCCGTCCAGCTGGGGGACCACCGCGATGAACAGCCGCTGGCCCCCCTGCTCGGCCTTCGCCTTGAGGTGCGCGAGCAGCTCCTCGCCGCTGGAGGTCTTGTTGGCGATCACGAGCGTCACCTTGAACGACAGGCCCTCGTGCTCGAGGTCGACGACGACGTGCCGCACGGGCAGCGCGCTGGCGTTTTCGATGCGCTCGATCAAATCCCGCCGTAGCCATCCCGAGTGCAGTGCCGGGTGCGTGGACAGGATGATCTCGTCGGGCCGGTGCACCGCGACGGCGTCCATCGTCGCCATGAACGGGTCGGGGTCGCCGACCTCGCCGGTGGCCGCGATGCCCTCGGCCGCGACAGCCGACAGCGCGAGGTCGACGCGCACCTGCGCGGATTCGCGCACCGCCTCGTCGTAGATGACCAGGCCCGCGGAGGGCTTGGTCTGGGGCACGACCAGGCGGAAGCGAACGTCGCCCGCGGACGCGCGCTCGCGCACAGCCTCGAGCAGCTTTGCGCCACCGAGCGTGCGGTTGGCGATGACCAGGACTTCCTTCATCGATTGTGCCTCCTCGTCATTGGCTTGGTGTCCGCGCCAGGCCCGCGCCCGCGCCCACCGGCGCGGGGGTCGGCGTGAGGATGCCGTGGACCGCGCCGGGAACGCCGTACTCGTATGGACCGCCCACGATCGTGGGCACGCGGTCGAAGTTGAAGACCGGCGGCGGCGAGGTGACCAGCCACTCGAGCGTCATGCCGCGCCACGGGTTGGCTGTGGCCCGCGGGCCGCCGCGCCAGCTGTTGACCATGTTGTAGACGAAGATCAGCGTCACCGCGCCCAGGCCGAAGCTCGCGATCGAGATGAGCAGGTTCATGTCGGCGAACTGTGCGGCGTAGGTGGCCACGCGTCGAGGCATGCCTTCCAGGCCGAGGACGTGCATCGGGCCAAACGTCAGGTTCAGGAACACGAACGTCGTCCAGAAGTGCCACTTGCCCAAGCGCTCGTCGTACATTCGCCCGGTCATCTTCGGGAACCAGTAGTACACGCCCGCGAAGATCGTCATCAGCGAGCCCCCGAACAGCACATAGTGGATGTGCGCGACGATGAAGTAGCTGGAGCTGACGTGGATGTCGAACGGCACCATCGCGAGCATGATGCCGCTGATCCCGCCGAGGGTGAAGGTCGTGATGAAGCCCAGCGCGAACAGCATCGGCGTGTCCAGATGCAGCACCCCTCGCCAAAGCGTCGCCAGCCACGAGAAGACCTTGATGCCCGTTGGCACCGCGATGATCGCCGTCGTTATCGCCATCGGAATGCGGATCCACGCCGCCATGCCGGACGTGAACATGTGGTGTGCCCACACGGTGAATCCGAGCCCCACGATCGCAAGCAGCGAGAAGGCCATCATGCGGTAGCCGAAGATCGGCTTGCGCGCCTTGACAGCGAGCACTTCGCTGATGATCCCGAAGCCGGGCAGGATCATGATGTAGACGGCGGGGTGCGAGTAGAACCAGAAGACGTGCTGGTACATCAGCACGTCACCGCCCTTGGCCGCGTTGAAGAAGTTGAAGCCGAGCGCGCGGTCGAGCAGCACGAAGAACTGCGACGCGGCGATGAACGGCGTGGCGATCACGACCAGCAGCGAGGTGGCGAAGTTCGCCCACACGAGCAGTGGCAGGCGGAAGAAGCTCATGCCGGGAGCCCTCATGGTGATGATCGTCACCAGGAAGTTGAGCGCCGTCATGATCGAGGAGGCGCCCGCGAACTGGACGCCGATCGAGAAGAACGTCTGCCCGATCGGCGCGTCGGTGGACAGCGGCGCGTAGGCGGTCCAGCCATCGGCGAAAGCGCCGCCCGGGGCGAAGAAGCTGAGCATCATGATCGTGCCGGCGACCGGCAGCAGCCAGAAGGAGAGGGCGTTCAGCCGCGGGAAGGCCATGTCGGGCGCGCCGATCATCAGCGGGATCACGTAGTTGCCGAAGCCCGCGAACACCGGAACCATGAACAGGAAGATCAGGATCGTGGCGTGCACCGAGAACAGGCCGTTGTAGGTGTTCGCGCTGACGAAGTGCGACCCCGGCTGCGCGAGCTGGGCGCGCATCAGCATTGCCAGCAGCCCGCCCACGAGCAGGAAGAAGAACGAGTTGACGAGGTACTGGATGCCGATCACCTTGTGATCGGTGTTTATGCGGAAGTAGTCCTTCCAGGTGTACGCGCCGTGACCCGAGTGGTCCTCGGGCCGCGTCGGGCGTCCGGTGGCCCAGTAGAACCAGTAGTCGAAGCCGCCGATCCCGATCAGGAACGCGAGCGGCACCGCGAGCAGCGAGACGCTGAGGATCGCTTCGCCGGCGATGTAGTGGTGGTAGGTCGCGTGTCCGGTGGACATGCGCACCAGCCACGTCAGCAGCGCCGAGAAGCCGACGCCCGCGACCATCAGCCAGCCGGCGCGGTAGAAGCCCGGAGCCCGGAGCTTGGCGGCCATCAGCGTGTCTCCCGCCGACCCATCAGCTTGGACCCACATCCCATGAACCGATCTCCCACGAGCCCTTCTCCCCTGAAGCGGTCGCCCTGGCCACGAACATTATCCGCTGGCCCCCCCGACGGTCGAGATCGCTCCCGTGCTGCTCGTGCTCACGCTCAGCTGGCTCTTGATCCATGCCCGGAACTGGGCGGGCGTCACGACGTGGATGCTCGAACGCATCAGCGAGTGCCCCACCCCGCACAGCAGGTTGCAGACGACGGGATAGCTGCCGAGCCGGTCGGGCGTCGCACGAATGTGCGTGGTGATGCCGGGCACGACGTCCTCCTGCAGGCGGAAGGCGGGGATCCAGAAGGCGTGGATGACGTCCTTGGATTTCATGTTGAAGTACACCGATTCGTTGTCTGGCACGTACAGCTGGTAGCTGTTGATCGGCGCTCCCCCGGTGACCGACGGGGGATACTGGTAGGACCAGAAGAACTGCTGCCCGGTCACGCCGATCTGGATCTCGCGGGCGGGCTTCTTCTCGTTGTCGTGCAGGATCACGAAGGAGTAGCCCACGAGCGCGAGCACCAGGATCGCCGGGATCGCGGTCCAGAAGACCTCAAGGCGCGTGTTTCCGTGTATCGGCAGGCCATCCTTGAGCTCCTCGCCGGGCTTCAAGCGAAACTGCCAGACGCTGTAGAGGATCACGCCGACGACGATCACGAAGATCGGGATCGAGGCGATCATGAGGACGTGGTAGAGCCGGTCCGTGTTGTGCGCCTGCGTCGAGGCCTGCACCGGGAACCAGTGGATCTCGTAGCTGAGGTAGATGCCGATCGCCGCGGCGACCAGCCCCGCCGCGACCGCCAGCGCAATCGAGCGCTGTCTAGACATCCGCGCCTGCGCGGGTGCGTGCGTAAAGGGCCTGTGCCGCGATCCTCTCCATGCCGGGCGTGATCCTAATGGCTGCGCCGACGGATAGCTAGACCTTGACGCCGGCGACTCGAACCACTACATTGAGGCAATAGTTGCAAGTGCTTACAGCGACGGTTTTCGAGCAGGGTGAGCGGTAGGAGCGGCGTGATGCAGGTTCGACAAGGCATCTGAGCGAGGAGCGCGAGCGAGAGCATGCAGGTCCACGACGGCATGACTGAGATGGTCCTCACGGTCGGACCCGGCCACACGCTGCGCGCGGTCTCCCGGCTGATGGCCGAGCGCCAGGTCGGCGCGGCCGTGGTGATGGACCCCGACGGCAACGGCCCCGGGATCATCACCGAGCGCGACGTGCTCGTGTCGGTCGGCGCCGGGCAGGACCCGGACCGCGAGTCGGTCGCCGACCATCTGACCCGCGACGTGGTGTTCGCCGCGCCCGACTGGTCGCTGGAGGAGGCCGCCGCCGCGATGGTGCGCGGCGGCTTTCGTCATCTGATCGTCCTCGAACGGGGAGAGACGATCGGCATCCTGTCGGTGCGCGACGTCGTGCGCTGCTGGACAGACGATGGGGCGATCTGTTCAGTGCCCGCCAGGGTGGCCGTGGGGTAAAGGGGAGGTGGCACGCCTGCTTTGGGGAGCAGGCGAGCCACCGCCACGGCCAGCGAGCCGTGGACGCGGCGCGGACCGGCGTCCTCACTCGCTCGTGTGCAGAGCACACTTCGCTCGCTGCGTCCTTGGTCCGCTTGGTCCACGGCCCGCTGGGCGGGTGGGGGGGTGGACGCGGCGTGGACGGGTTGCTCGCGTGCGGCGTTTAGTGGTGATCGAGCGGGAGCTCGTTCGTTTCGTGGATCGAGTCTTTGATCCAGCGCGCGACGCACACGACCGTGAGGATCACCCCGACGACGGTGAACTCGATGAACGTCGTGATGCCGATCAGCGCCAGCGTGATCCCCACGGCGGTGAGCAGCGGCAGGACGCTGGGGCCCGGGAGGTGGATCTCCTCGCCGACGGGCGGGACCTCGGGGTCTAGCGGGCTCATGACACGTAGGCGGCGGCCACGACGAACGTGATGCCGAACATGAACAGGCTGATCGCGGCCACGACCAGCCCGGTGCGGATGTTCTTGCGTGCGAGGCGTCGGGTCATCATCGGTGGGAAGAATACCTCCTCGCGGCCATCCGGCCGCCGTTCGATCCACGTTCGGTCAGGTCTCGCACGAGCGCTACAGATGCCGGTCCGCGACCATCGCGCAGAACATCAGCGCGAGGTAGGCCAGCGAGTAGAGGTACAGCCGCAGCGCCGAGCGCCGGTCGGCCCGCCTGTACAGGCGCACCGCGCCCGCGATGAAGCCTAGCCCGAGCAGGACCGAGGCCACGAGGTAGAAGATGCCGAACCCGCCCGCGCAGAACGGCAACTGCGTGACCGCGTACAGCAGCACGGAGTAGAGCAGGATCTGCCGGCGGGTCTCGGCCTCGCCGCGCACCACCGGCAGCATCGGTATGCCGACCTTGCCGTACTCATCCTTCATCAGCAGCGACAGCGCCCAGAAGTGCGGCGGTGTCCAGAAGAAGACGATGAAGAACAGCATCACGGCCGTGCCGCTGACCGAGCCGGTGACCGCCGCCCAGCCGACCAGCGGCGGCACCGCGCCGGCGGCGCCGCCGATCACGATGTTCTGCGGCGTGCGCCGCTTCAGCCAGACCGTGTATACGAACACGTAGCCAAGGAATCCCGAGAACGACAGTGCCGCGGCCAGCGGGTTGACCAGCAGCGACAGCTCCAGCAGCGACAGGCATGCGAGCGCGCAGCCGAAGGTGAGCGCCGCGCGCGGGGAGATCCGCCCGGAGGGGATCGGCCGCTTGGCCGTGCGCGTCATGCGCGCGTCGATGTCGCGGTCGAACCAGTGGTTGACCGCGCCCGCGCCGCCGGCCGACAGGTAGCCGCCCAGGCACGTCAGCGCCACGAGCAGCGGCGAGGGGTCGCCGGCCACATACATCGTGGCGATCGTCGTCAGCAGCAGCAGCGACTGGACCTTCGGCTTGGTCAGCTCCAGATAGTCGCCCAGGAGCCGGAGCGTGCGGGATGAGCTCGGATCGGTCGCGAGGCCGAGGCTGGGCGTCTCGATCGCGGGCGCTGCGCCTGTGGGTGGCGCGAGGCTCACTACCGACCGACCTGCGTGGCTCCTGCCGGGACGGTCGCCGCGCCGGTCGCCTCCGCGCCCGCGCTGCGCCGCTGCACCTCGTTGCGGATGTCCTTCATGGGCTCGAACGAGCGTACCAGCGGCACCGCGTCGAAGTTGTTGACGGGCGGCGGCGAGCTCGTGAACCACTCGAGCGTGTTCGCCTTCCACGGGTCCGGTCCGGCGATCACGCCCACCTTGAGGCTGCGCCACACGTTGATCACCGTGGCGAGCACCCCTGCGCCCAGGATGAAGGAGCCGACCGTCGAGATCAGGTTGTACAGCGCCAGGTGGCCCACGTCGGGATACTCGTACACGCGGCGGGGCATCCCGTCAAGCCCGATCACGTGCTGGATCAGGAACGTGATCAGGATGCCGAAGAACATCAGGTAGAAGCTCAGCTTGCCGAGGCCTTCACCGAGCATGCGCCCGGTGATCTTCGGGAACCAGAAGTAGATGGCCCCGAAGATCGGCAGCACTGCGCCTCCGAGCAGCACGAAGTGCAGGTGCGCTACGACGAAATACGTTTCGTTGACCTGCCAGTCGATCGGGAACGTGGCCAGGAAGACGCCCGAGATGCCGCCGATCAAGAAGATCGCGATCGCGCCCGCGCAGAACAGCAGCGGCGTCTTGAATTCGATCGTCCCACGCCACAGCGTTGCGACCCAGTTGAGGATCTTCACGCCGGTCGGCACGGCGATCAGGTAGGAGCTGAGCATCACGAACACGAGGATCGCCTCCGGTATCGGGGCGGTGAACATGTGGTGGGCCCAGGTGAGAAAGCCGAGGAACGCGATCGCCACGGTCGAGGCCGCGATCGCCTTGTAGCCGAAGATCGGCTTGCGCGCGAACACCGGCAGGATCTCCGAGATCACACCGAAGCCCGGGAGCACCATGATGTAGACCTCGGGGTGCCCGAAGAACCAGAACAGGTGCTGCCAGAGGATCGGCGAGCCGCCCTCGGAGGCGTCGAAGAAGTGCGTGCCGAAGTGCCGTTCGGTGAGCAGCATCGTGACCGCCGCAGCGACCACCGGGAGGGCGAGGATCAGCAGCACCGAGTACGTCAGCATCGTCCACACGAACAGCGGCAGCCGGCCCCAGCTCATCCCGCGCGCGCGCATGTTCGCGACCGTCGCGTAGAAGTTGATCGCCCCGACCAGCGAGGACAGCCCGGTGAGGTGGATCAGGTAGATCCAAGCATCCTCGCCGCCGCTCGGCGAGTAGGTGGAGTTCGCCAGCGGCACGAAGCTCACCCAGCCCGCTTCCGGGGGGTGCCAGAAGACGGAGGCGTAGAACACGATGCCGCCCGCCAGCAGCAGCCAGAAGGACAGCGCGTTCAGACGCGGGAAGGCCATGTCGCGCGCGCCGATCATCAGCGGC
Organism: Solirubrobacteraceae bacterium; assembly: GCA_050012835.1. Lineage (GTDB taxonomy): Bacteria > Actinomycetota > Thermoleophilia > Solirubrobacterales > Solirubrobacteraceae > Palsa-744. The sequence goes on from JBEKGK010000025.1 coordinate 25,447, forward strand.
AGGAAGTAGTTTCCCAGGCCGGCCATCATCGGAACGATGAACAGGAAGACCATCGTCGTGCCGTGCATCGTGAACAGCTGGTTGTAGATTTCGGGCGTCACCAGCGTGTTGTTCGGCGCCCCCAGCTGCAGGCGGATCATCAGTGCCTCCGCGCCCCCCAGGCAGAAGAACACGAACGTGAGGACCATGTACATGATCCCGATCCGCTTGTGATCGGTCGTCGTGATCCAGCTCATCCAGCCGCTGGACTCGCGCTCGGCGCGATGGGCGCTGATCTGGGGGATCGGGGGTGCGTAGGTGGCCATGTCGTCTGCTGGTCTCCTCGGTGTCCTAGGGGTTCTCGACTGCACCGGCGCCGCTCAGCGCCTTGAGCTTGGTGCGCGCCTTCGCCGCTTCGGCGTTCGCTTCTGAGATCAACTGCTTCTGGCGCGTCAGCCACGCCTCGAACTGCGCCGGCGGAACGGCCTTGACGGTTGCGATCATGCGGGCGTGGCCGCGGCCGCACAGGATCGCGCACTGTCCGCGGAAGATGCCGGGCTTGCTCACCTTGAACCACGTGTAGTTGTGGTAGCCGGGCACCGCCTGGAACTTTCCGCCCAGTTCCGGCACCCACCACGAGTGCACCACGTCCTCGGAGACGATGTTCAGCGAGACCGTGGTGTTGGTCGGCACGACCAGTTCCTCATAGGAGTAAGGCGCGCCCAGCCCGTCCGGTTCGTTTGCGCCCGGGTAGACGAACTGCCAGATGTACTGGCGGCCGATCACGGTGATGTTCAGCGCTTTGCCGTTGGGGGGCAGCTTGCGCTCGGTGCTCGCGTACAGCAGGTTCTGCTGTTCGCCCAGTTCCGCGCCGCCGGGACCCGAGTTCGGCGGGTTCTGGATCGAGGACAGCTTCGCGAAGGTGAGCACCGCCAGCCCCACCAGGATCACGGCCGCGGCGACCGTCCAGCTGACCTCAAGGCGCGTGTTGCCGTGGATCTGCGCCGCCACCGCGCCCTTGCGCTTGCGGAACTTGACCAGCGCGTACGCCAACGCGATCTCGACCGCGAAGAAGATCACCAGCGCGATGTACAGCGTGATCTTGTAGAGGCTGTCGGTCTCTTCCGCGTTCGGCGAGGCGCCATGCGCGGGAGTGAAGAAGGCGAGCGTTGAGGGGAGCAGGTGGCCCAAGGCGGCGGGGATTCTATTCAGGCCCGGGCGGGACGCGCTTGATGACGTTTGCCACGAGGCTCCTAGCGCCCCGAAAAGCGCGCGGGGCGCTTCTCCAGAAACGCCATCGCGCCCTCCAGGAAGTCCGCGCTGCCGGCCATCTCCTGCTGTATCCGCGCCTCGAGCTCGAGCTGCTCGTCCATGCGCGCGTACAGCCAGTTGTTCAGCTGGCGCTTGGTGCCCGCGTAGGAGCGCGTCGGTCCGCCGGCCAGGCGGGCGGCGAGCGCGGCCGCCTCCTCGTGCAGGCGCTCGTCGGCGACCACACGGTTGATCAGGCCCCACTCGAGCGCCCGCGCCGCGCCCAGCCGTTCGCCCAGCATCGCCAGCTCGGCGGCGCGCGCCATGCCCACGCGGGTTGGCAGGAACAGCGAGGAGCCGCCGTCGGGGACCAGGCCGATGTTGACGAACGCGAGCAGGAAGTACGCGCTCTCGCCCGCGAGGATCAGATCGCAGCAGAGCGCCAGCGAGCAGCCGATCCCCACCGCGGGGCCGTTGACCGCCGCGATCACCGGCTTGGGCACCTCACGGATCGCGTGCATGATCGGGTGGTAACGCTCGGTCAGCGTCCTGTAGACGTCAGGATGCCCGTCCGGCGTGGTGTCACCGCCGCTGACGTCCCTGAGGTCCGCGCCCGATGAGAATGCGCGACCGGCGCCGGTGATCAGCAGCGCGCGCACCGCGTCGTCCTCGGCGGCGGCGCGCAGCGCCGCGAGCAGATCCGCGCCGAGCCCGGCGTTCCACGCGTTCAGCGCCTGCGGTCGGTTCAGCTCGACCGTGGCTACGCCGTCGGCCACGTGCAAGTTCACGCTCTCAAGCTGGATGTTCGGCTCGCTCATTGCTCTCCCTTGGCTCGATCTCGCGTTGATCCTATGGTGTGGGGAGTGACACGTCCCGTGATCGGCATATGCACAGCGCTCGAGCAGGCCAGCTGGAGCGTGTGGGAGCAGCCCGCGGCGCTGCTGGCGCTGAACTACGTCGAAGCCGTACAGCGCGCTGGGGGCCTGGTGGTGATGCTCCCGCCCGACCGGCAGCTGGCGCAGGATCCGCTGCAGGCGCTGGATCTGATCGACGGGCTGATCCTCGCCGGCGGCGCTGACATCGACCCCGCCACCTACGAGCAGGAGGCGCACCCGGAGACCGTCGGCACGGTGCCCGAGCGCGATGTGTTCGAGGTGGCGCTGGCGCGTGGCGCGATCGAGCGCGACCTGCCCGTGTTGGGCATCTGCCGCGGGATGCAGCTGATCAACGTCGCCTGCGGCGGGACGCTGGTTCAGCACGTGCCCGATCGCTTCGGCCACCACGAGCACAGACGCGTGCTCGGCTCCTTCGACGGCGCCGAGCACGACGTGATCCTGACCGAGGACTCGCTCGCGGCGAGGGCCGCCGGGGAGATCGTCCACGCGACCAAGTCCCACCACCACCAGGGCGTGGATCGGCTGGGCGAGGGGCTGATCGCCACCGGCGCCTCGATGCTCGACGAGCTGCCCGAGGCGATCGAGCTGGCGGACGCGCGCTTCGTGCTCGGCGTGCAGTGGCACCCCGAGGCCGACGTCGCGAGCACGGTCGTGGGCGCGCTGGTCGATGCCGCGGCCGCCGCGCGCGTCGCCGAGTAGCGCTCGCCGCAGACACCGCCGCCTCGCCGAGTCGGCTCGCCGAGCGGCGGCGGCAATCGCGGACCGGGGCGGCCGGGGAGCGCGGGACCGCGACATATACTCACCGCCCTGTGCGGCTGTCCAAGGCGATCAGAGCAACCGCCTGGGGGATGGTCGTGGCGGGGGTGGCCGCGCCGCTGGTGCGCAAGCGGGTCAATGCTCCGCCGCTGCTCGTGCAGACGGTCGCGTTCGGCGCGCCGCTCGGGCTGTGCGTGGCGGTGCGCCGTTCGCGCGGGCGCGACGTCGCGGTGTGTGCGCTGCAGATGTGGGCCTATCTGGCCGCTTACAAGTCACCACACGACGACCCAGACCTGCAGCGGACACGCGTGCGCGTCGACTATCCGATCGTGGCCGATCGCGTGCTCGGCCTCGGCGAGCTGCCCACGGTGCGCCTGCAGCGGGCGCTGGCCGGCAGCGGCGGCACGGCAGCGGACTGGAGCACGCTCGATCGCGTGCTCGTGTGGGCCCACTGGAGCTGGTTCCTGGTCCCGCACGGCTCGATTGCGTACATCCTCGTGCGCCACCCCGCGCGCTTTCCACGCGCCGCGCTCTTGACCTATGCGGTGTTCGACATCGGCGCGAGCGTGTACTGGCTGGCGCCCACCGCGCCGCCCTGGTACGCGGCCGAGACGGCCGCCGAACGTGGCGAGCGGGCGCCGGCCGTGCGGCGGATGATGGTCGAGTACGGCGAGCTGTTCTGGAGAGACGGCTGGGGCTCGCTCTACAGTGTGTTCGGAGGCAATCCCCTGGCCGCGATGCCCTCTCTGCACTTCGCCACATCCGTGATGGCTGCGCTCCTTCTCGCCGAGGTGGGGCCGGTGGCGGGCACGCTCGGATTCGGCTACGCGGCGACGCTCGGCTTCTCGCTCGTGTACCTCGGTGAGCACTACGCCGTCGATCTGCTCGCGGGGGCCGCGCTGACGGTCGCGGTGCGCCGGCTCGGGCCGCGCGCGGGGCCGGCGCTCGCGCGCGTGGGGCGTGCGATCGCGGCACTGGAGGAGATGGCCCACGAGACGGCCTGAGGAGAGGGGGTGAGCACGATCAACACGGAGTGCGGCGACCGGCGCGAGGCAGTGGGGAAGGTCGAAGAGGAGGAGGAGCCCGGCTCACGCGTGGCGGCGCTCACCGGCGAGGAGGAGATGCCGCGCGTGCTGCTCACACGCCGGCAGATCGTCGCGTTCGCGGTGTTCGCCCTGCTGGTCGTCGGCTTCCTGTACTTCGTGCTGCCGAACCTCACCGGCGTGGGCAAGACGGTGCACCACATCGAGGGCGGCGACAAGTGGTGGATCGCCGTCGGCGTGATCCTGGAGCTGCTGTCGTTCGCCGGCTACGTTGTCCTGTTCCGCTCGGTGTTCGTCGTGAATGCCCAGCCGCCCGGGCGCATCGGCTGGCGGGAGAGCTATCAGGTCACGATGGCCGGTCTCGTCGCCACGCGGCTGTTCGCCGCCGCCGGCGCCGGCGGCGTGGCGCTGACGGCCTGGGCGCTGCGCCGCTCCGGCATGGAACCAAGACTGGTGGCCTGCCGGATGGTCGCTTTCATCGTGCTGCTGTACGTGATCTATGCGGGCTCGCTGCTGATCGACGGGATCGGGCTGGGGACGGGACTGTTCCCCGGCGGTGGCTCGTTCGCGATCACGATCGTCCCGGCGATCGTCGCCGCCGTGCTGTTCGCCGTGGCCGGCGCGATGTCGCTGCTGCCCGGTGACGTCGAGCGGCGCCTGGCGCGGTGGGCGTCAGGCTCGGGTCGCCTCGAGCACTGGGTTGCGCGCGCCGCCACCGTGCCGGCGCTCGCGGCCAGCGGCGTGCGCACCGCGATCGAGCTGATCCGCTCGCGCGACGCCGGGCTGTTGGGCGCGCCCGCGTGGTGGGGCTTTGACATCGCCGTCCTGTGGGCGATGTTCCACGCGTTCGGGTCCCCGCCGCCGTTCACCGTCATCTGGATGGCGTACTTCGTGGGCATGCTCGGCAACCTGCTGCCGCTCCCCGGAGGCCTGGGGGGCGTCGAGGGCGGCATGATCGGCGCGTTCGCGGCGTTCGGGGTCGACTTCAACCTGTCGGTGCTCGCGGTGCTCTCCTACCGCGCCATCTCCTTCTGGCTGCCGACCTTGCCGGGTGTGGTGGCCTACTTCCAGTTGCGGCGCACCGTCGCACGCTGGAGGGACGAGCAGGGCGCCTCCTCCGCGGGCGGAGCGCTCGCCGGATCGAGCGCCGCCGCCAGCGCGCTGCAGAGCTCATGAGCCGTGCGCAAGGCCGGAGCGTCTTGTTATACTTTACAAAGTAAAGCGACCCCGAGAGGGTCGCATCGGCAGCGATCGGGAGAGTAGATGAGCGACGTCGAGAACGTGATCATCGTCGGCAGCGGCCCGGCCGGGTACACGGCGGCGCTGTACACAGCGCGCGCCAACCTGCGCCCGCTGGTGATAGAGGGCTTTGCCTGGGGCGGCCTGCTGCAGCAGACGACCGACGTGGAGAACTACCCGGGCTTTCCAGACGGCGTGATGGGACCCGAGATGATGCAGAGGTTCCGCGACCAGGCCGAGCGCTTCGGCGCGCGACTGGTCACAGACCAGGCCGATCGCGTCGAGCTGGCCAGCGAGCCCGGCGGCGTGCACAGCGTGTGGGTCGGCGACACCGAGCATCGCGCGCGCACGGTCGTGCTGGCGATGGGCGCCGAGCACAAGAAGCTCGGCGTGGTGGGCGAGGAGGATCTCGCCGGGCGCGGAGTCAGCTACTGCGCCACCTGCGACGCCGCGTTCTTCCGCGACGCGCAGACGATCATCGTCGGCGGCGGCGACTCCGCGATGGAGGAGGCTATCTTCCTGTCGAAGTTCGCCTCCAAGGTCGCCGTCGTGCACCGTCGCGACGAGTTCCGCGCTTCGAAGATCATGCTCGAGCGCGCTCGAGCGCAGTCGAACATCGAGTTCATCACGCCGTACACCGTCAAGGAGCTCGTCGCCGCCGAGCACGGCACGCTCGGCCACGCGACGCTCACGAACACCGAGACCGGCGAGGAGCGCGAGATCCCCGTGTCCGGAGTGTTCATCGCGGTCGGCCACCAGCCGCAGTCGGCGCTGGTGCGCGGGCAGGTGGACGTCGACGAGAACGGCTATGTCGTCACAGAGGGCAAGTCCACCCGCACGAAGCTCCCCGGAGTGTTCGCCGCGGGGGATCTCGTCGATCACACCTACCGCCAGGCGATCACCGCCGCCGGCTCCGGCTGTCAGGCGGCGCTCGACGCCGAGTGGTACCTGCGCGACACCCCCGGCATACCCGTGCCCGAGGGCATGCCCATCGGCGACCCCGCCGAAGCGCAGTGGGCGCCGGCCGCCGAGCCCGCTTCCTAGAGAGCGCCCTCGAGCTCCAGTAGATACTGCTTGCGCTCCAGGCCGCCGCCGTAGCCGCCGAGCGCTCCGCCGGTGCGCAGCACGCGGTGGCAGGGGATCACGATCGGGATCGGGTTCGAGCCCAGGGCGTTGCCCGCCGCGCGCGAGCCGCGCGGGCTGCCCGCGTCGGCGGCCACCTCCGCATAGCTGAGCACGCCGCCGTAGGGGATCTCGGAGGTGACCCGCAGAACGCGGCGTCCGAACGGGCCGATCAGCGTCCAGTCCAGCGGCAGCTCGAAGCTGCGCCTGCGCCCGCTGAAGTACTCGTCCAGCTCGCGCCGCAACGGCTCAAGCGGCGCAGAGGCCTCGACGATCCGCGGCGAGATCCGCCGGGCGAGCCGCTCCAGCACCGAGTCGACGTCCTCCTCCGGAAACGCCAGGCGCACGAGACCGCGACCGGTGACCGCGAGCAGCAGCGCGCCGAACGGCGAGTCGACGGGTGCGTACGTCACGTCCGCCAGGCCCTCCGCGGCGATGCGCGCGCTCACGCGCTGGGCCGCTGCCGCCGCGCGCGTGCTCGCCGCGGCGGCGGCGCCGCCCGACGCCAACGCTGCCCGCCGGTCGTGCCCGACGTGCTCGGCAGGCGCTCCACGGCGAAGCGCGTCCTCGAGCGTCGTGTCGCGGTCCTCGGCGCTTCTGGTCTGGCCCTTCGTGCGAGCGCTCATGCGCTGACCACCTTTCTCAACTTGAGCAGTCCCTCGTGTAGCGAACGCCGCGCCGCCTCCTCCGAGCAGCCGATCGCGGCCGCGATATCGCGGTGGGGCAGGTCGGCGACGTAGCGCAACATGACGGCCGAGCGCTGGCGCGCGGGGAGCTCTTCGACGGCGCTCCACAGCGCCGCGTCAGGTGCCGGCGGGGAGGTTGCCCCGCGACCGTCGAGCGCCGCGACATCCTCGACCGGCAGCGCTCGCCGCGCGCGTGCCCGGTGCGCGTCCAGCGACTTGCGGTGGGCGATCGTCAGCACCCACGCGCGCAGGTTGGAGTCGGCGCGCAGGCGCGGGTAGGCGCGCAGCGCCGCGATGAACGTCTCCTGGAAGCAGTCCTCGGCCTCGCTCGCCCCGACCGAGGAGACCAGGAAACGCCACACGGCGTCGCGGTGCGTGTCCAGGAAGCGCTGAAAGGGGGGCGGCCCGCTGCTCACACTGGTCAAACGCGAGTCGTCACGAAAACGTGAGCCCGGCTCCAGCGAGGCGGCGCAGCGCCGGCGCGGGCCGGTAGCGCTCCTCGCGGTACTCATCGCACAGCGCCACCAGCACCGCGAGCACGTGATCCAGCCCGATCGCATCCGCCCACTCGAACGGGCCGCGCGGGTGGCTCAGCCCGAGCACCATGCCGGTGTCGATGTCCCGCGCGCTGCCAACCGCTTCGCCGAGCGCGAACGCCGACTCGTTGATCACCTGGCAGACGATCCTGCCCAGCACCAGCCCCGGCGCGTCGCCGACCCACGCGACGTGCTTGCCGAGCGCCCCGAAGAAGCGCTCCGCGCGCGCCGCCGCAACCGGCGATGAGCTCTCGCTGCGTGTCAGCTCGACCATCCCCGAGCGCGCCAGCGGCGGCAGCACATGGAAGCCGACCGCGCTGCCGCCCGGGTCCAGCGTGCCCAGCGACCCCCGCGCGCACAGCACCACGTGCGCGCCGCCCTGGGGCTGGGACGCCGTTCCGCGGCGGTCCGGCAGGTCATCCCGCGCGGTGGCCGCGCCCGGTCGGGGGGCGGGAG
>JBEKGK010000026.1:0-33346 GCA_050012835.1 Solirubrobacteraceae bacterium
CACGCCAAACTAATCTCGGGCTCAAGAGCACCAGGCGAAGATCGGCGTTGCGGGCGACTCCCAAATCATCCCCATTTTCATCAGCCCGTGCGGGCCCGCGGCGCGGGCACGGGAACTAATCGAAAACGACTATCCAGCGAACTATCTCGCGAGCCTGTTCAAGAACGCCTCGCGCTGCCGGGATCTCGTCTCGAAAATCTGATCACGTCAGCCACAACTCGAAGATGCATCCTGGCCTCCCAGATCGCCTCGGTGTCCGGGGAGCCTACCGGCGTGGACGCGGGCCGGCGCCCACCGAGGCGCCGGTGCGGTCACGCTCCTGCTGCGAGGGCATTGCGGCCGTGCGGTGCACTCAGTGCGACTTGCCGCCTTGGACGACGAGCAGCGGCTAAGCCGAGACCGACGCTGCGCTTGCTCTCCACGGCAAGCATCAACCTGCCGACGAGCGGGTTCTCCGGGTCCTTCCGTGCCGAGCTTGACATCTGAGCGCCTCGATACGGTCCGGCCGTGACGCTGGGACAACTCCAGGCGGGTGCCCGCGATGAGTTTCTTTTCCATTACACGGACGCCGTGCGGGCTGACGCGATCATCGAAGATCGGTGCTTCGTCTCAGGTCCGGGGGTGGCGAGGGGGTTCGGGATCTACGCGACGGACATCGCGCCATCGGGGGCCGAGACGATCGAGGACGTCATCGTCCATTGCTTCGGAGGGGATGCGACGCCGGCGGAGGTGAGTCACGCGGTTGCGGTCCGGCGGGAAAGCGGCGAGCTTCAGTTTGAGCAGACTGACGACCCGTACCAGTGGGTTCTGCCTACGGGGAAGCTCGAGCTCGTGCATATCGAGGGGATCTACGTTGCGACCGTTCAGTTCACCGGCAGCCGTTGGGTGGTCATCGACGGGGACTGACAACCACTTGTAAGTTGCCGTGCTAGGATACGAGACGTGGCCAGAGCGCAGCAGAACAGCGTCGTGAAGCAGTCGACACCTCGCCGCGCGAGCATGGGTCCCGCAGAGGTCTCGCCAGAGCTTCGGAAGCGCCTAGACCAAGCGCAAGTGCTGCGTGACCCGCGCGTGCGTGCGCTGTGGCCGCGGCTGGAGCCCCGCCAGCAACAGGCTGTCCTTGATCCGGGCACAGCGATCGGGCACCGCTACCCGCTGAGCAGCGGCGAGATCGCTCAGCTAACGGGAATGTCTGAGCGGCAGGTCAGGTACTGGGCTGACCACGGGCTTATCGCGCACTGGCGTAAGGGCAGCCGGCGCCTGTTCGAGACGGTCGGGCTGATCACGGCGTTCTCGATCACGAACGCGAGCCAGAACGAGCTTCAGTTCTACCGCGGTGTCATGGAGGACCCGGTCGTCAAGCTCGCCGCGAAGGTCGGGATCCTGACGAGCCTGCTCGCATCCCGACTTGAGGGCATCGACCCGAGCGAAGCGGCAGAACTGACCGCACCGCTCGGTGAGCTGACGCATCGCTGATCCCCTCCAGCCACGGCGCGCGGTACGATCAGCCGGCCTGCAGGGCTCGCGGAGCGCCAAGCCGCCGGGCGGCGATTGCGTTTGGTCATACAGCCCGTTTGTATGCCGAAACCCCCCTGAATCGGGCCGATATCCGCCCCTCGTCAGTACCCCGTCGCTCACAAAGAGCTATCGATTTGAGTCAAGTCGTATGAAGTGGCGGGGCCGCAAGACACGATTCACGATTCGGGTCGGTGAGGTCCCGAGTTCGAATCTCGGCGCCCCGATTGGTTAGTGTTTTGCGAAGTCCAGCAAACACGGGCGAAAACCCCCGAAAACACGGGGGATGGGCGTCGGCCGTTTCGCCTGTGTTTGCGGGCTTTCGCTGGTCGCGGTACGGCTTAGCGGATAGTAGACGGATAGCTGGGGCCGAGCGTTAGGGCGGGCGACCGCGCGCACCAGCGATCGATGGGATTGTCTCCGGGATCCGAGCTCGAAGCGAACCGCGCTTGCGCCCCCCGCTAGCCTCAACGCGCGTGCTGCTCACGATCACGACAACACATCGTCCGGCCACCGATCTCGGCTTCCTGCTGCACAAGCACCCCGACCGTCTACAGAGCTTCTCGGTGCCGTTTGGCGAGGCGCACGTCTTCTATCCGGAGGCGAGCGAGGAGCGCTGCACGGTGGCGTTGCTGCTCGACATCGATCCGGTCGGACTCGTCAGGAGGGGTCGCGGTGCCGGGAGCTTCGCGCTCGCCGAGTACGTCAACGATCGGCCATACGTCGCGTCCTCGTTCCTCTCGGTCGCGCTGGTCAACGTCTTCAAGAGTGCGATGGCCGGAACGTGCAAGGGGCACGAGGAGCTCGCGGCATCCGCGCTTCCGCTGGAGGCCGCGCTCCCAGTGGTGCCCGCGCGTGGTGGGGAACAGCTGGTGCGCCGGCTGTTCGAGCCCCTCGGCTACGCGGTGGACGTGACCGATATCGAGCTCGACCCGATGTTCCCCGAGTGGGGGAGCCGACACGTGGGTCTGCGGCTCGCCGGAGAGCTCCGCCTGGCCGACCTCCTGAACCACCTCTATGTCCTGCTGCCCGTCCTCGACGACGACAAGCACTACTGGGTCGACGAGGCCGAGATCGAGAAGTTGATGCGCCGGGGCGAGGGCTGGCTGGCCGCTCATCCAGACCGGGAGCTCATCGTTCGCCGCTATCTGAAGAAGCAGGCGCGGCTCTACCTCCCAGCGCTCGCGCAGCTCGATGAGTCCGCTCCGCCACAGGAGGATCCGGAGGCGTCCGATCCAGAGGAGGAGCTGGAGGAACGCGTGTCGCTGCGAGACCAGCGCCTGGGGACCGTGCAGGCGGTGCTCAAGGCGTCTGGCGCCAGGCGGGTCCTGGACCTGGGGTGCGGTCCCGGCGCGCTGCTTACCCGGCTGATCAAAGAGGACTACGAGCTGGTCGTGGGCGTCGACGTGAGCGTCAGATCACTCGAACAGGCAGCGCGGCGACTGAAGCTCGACGGCATGCACGACGCGCAGCGCCAGCGCATCAGCCTGCTGCACAGCCCGTTGACGTATCGGGACAAGCGCCTGGCCGGCTTTGACGCGGCCGCGCTGGTGGAGGTCATCGAGCACCTCGATCCGCCGCGCCTCGCCGCCTTCGAGCAGAACATCTTCGGCTCGGCGAGTCCATCGACCGTCGTCGTCACGACGCCGAACGCCGAGTACAACGTGCGCTGGGAGACGCTGCCGGCGGGCCAGTTCCGCCATCCGGACCACCGCTTCGAATGGACCCGAGAGCAGTTCTCGGAGTGGGGGAACGCCGTCGCTGCCCGCCACGGCTACGACGTGCGCTACCTCCCGGTCGGACCCGTCGACAGAGAGGTCGGACCACCGACGCAGATGGCGGTGTTCAGCAGGTGAGGATCCAGCTTCCAGACCCGAGCCTCGTCGTTCTGATCGGGGCGTCCGGCTCGGGCAAGAGCTCCTTCGCGCGCGAGCACTTCATGGCAACCGAGGTCATCTCTTCGGACTTCTGCCGCGGCCTGGTTTCCGATGACGAGAATGATCAGGCGGCGACCGCCGACGCGTTTGCCGTCCTGCACTTCATCGCGAGCCGGCGCCTGGCGCAGCCACGGTTCACAGTCATCGACGCGACGAACGTGCAGCGGGAGGCACGTAAGCCGCTCGTCGAGCTTGCCAAACAGCACGATCTATTCCCGGTCGCGATCGTGCTCGACCCGCCCGAAGCTCTCTGTCAGGAACGCAACCGCTCGCGCGCGGATCGTCAGTTCGGGCCGCACGTCGTGCGCCGACAGCGCGCCGACCTGCGCCGTTCGATCAAGGGGCTGCAGCGCGAGGGGTTTCGCAACGTCTGGGTGCTGCGCATGCCCGAGGAGGTCGCTGACGTCGAGATCACCCGCGCTCCGCTTTGGACCGATCGCCGCGCCGAGCACGGACCGTTCGACATTATCGGCGACGTTCACGGCTGCCATCACGAGCTGGTCGAGCTGCTGCGCCAGCTGGGCTACACGGTGGCGGAGGACGCCATCAGCGCTGCTCCCCCCGAGGGTAGGCGTGCGGTGTTTGTCGGCGACTATGGCGATCGCGGCCCCGATACGCCGGCGGTTCTCAGGCTCGTCATGTCAATGGCGGCGTCTGGGACGGCGATCTGCCTGCCCGGGAACCACGACGTCAAGCTCGTGCGCAAGCTAAAAGGCCGAAGCGTCCAGATCACTCACGGCCTGGCCGAGACCCTGGAGCAGCTAGACGCAGAACCTGAGGAGTTGCGCGAACAGGCGCAGGAGTTCCTCGACGGCCTCGTGAGCCACGCTCTCCTCGACGACGGAAAGCTCGTGGTAGCGCATGCGGGCATGAAGCAGGCCTACCAGGGCCGATCGTCCGGACGGGTCAGGGACTTCGCTCTCTACGGCGAAACGACCGGTGAGACAGACGAGTTCGGACTGCCGATCCGAGGCCAGTGGGCGTCGGATTACCGCGGCAGTGCCGCCGTCGTCTACGGACACACCCCAGTCGCGGAGCCTGAATGGCTCAACAACACGATCAACATCGATACCGGTTGCGTGTTCGGCGGAAAGCTCACGGCGCTGCGCTGGCCCGAGCGAGAGCTCGTCTCGGTTCCCGCACGGCGCACTTACTACGAGCCCGTCAAGCCCTTCCTTGCGCTCGAGGATGCGGCACCCGCGAGCGAACAGGATCGTCCCGCCCTACTGCTCGACGTGGAGGACGTGGCGGGCAAGCGGATCATCCAAACACGCCTGACGCGCACGATCACGGTCCGCGAGGAGAACGCTGCCGCGGCGCTCGAGGTGATGAGCCGCTTCGCCATGGATCCCAGATGGCTGGTGTATTTGCCGCCGACAATGGCGCCGACCGCCACCTCCATGCGCCCCGACCTGCTCGAGCATCCCGAGAGCGCGTTCGCGGAATACCGCTCCGAGGGGGTACCGCTCGTGATCTGCGAGGAGAAGCACATGGGATCTCGCGCGATCGTCATCGTCTGCCGCGATGCTGACGTCGCCCGGACGCGCTTCGGCGTCGACAGCGGCGAGGCTGGGGCTATCTACACACGGACCGGGCGGCCGTTCCTCGACAGCCGAGAGGACACCGAGGCGGCGCTCAGTCGCGTCCGTGAGGCAGCCGATACCGCGGGCCTGTGGAGCGAGCTGGGCACGGACTGGCTCGTGCTCGACTGCGAGCTGATGCCGTGGTCGGCAAAGGCGATGGAGCTCATCAGGCGCCAGTACGCGGCGGTGGGTGCGGCAGCCCACGCTGGCCTCGCGGCCACGATCGCGACGCTCGAAACCGCAGAGGCCCGAGGCGTCGAGGTAGCGCCGCTCCTCGAGCGCCAACGCCAGCGGGTGGATCACATCGACCGCTATGTCGACGCGTACCGCCGCTACGTGTGGCAGGTCAACGATGTCTCAGACCTTCGCCTCGCTCCGTTCCACATCCTCGCGGCGGAGAGCGGGGTCTTCGCCGACCACGACCATGCGTGGCACCTGGAGCGCTGCGACCGGCTCGTCGCCGCCGATCCCGGCTGGCTTCAGCAGACCGCTCGCCTCACGGTTGACGTCACGAATCCCGAGGACGAGGCCCGAGGTATCGCCTGGTGGGAGCAGCTGACCGCGGACGGCGGAGAGGGCATGGTCGTCAAGCCGATGAGCTTCGTCGCGCGTGGGCGTAAGGGCATCGTCCAGCCCGGGATCAAGTGCCGGGGGCCCGAGTATCTGCGGATCATCTACGGACCCGAGTACCTCAACCCGACGCAGATCGAGAGGCTCCGCTCGCGCAGCCTCGGGCGCAAGCGCTCCCTTGCCGTTCGCGAGTTCGGCCTCGGCATCGAGGCCCTCGATCGGTTCGTGCGCCGCGAGCCGCTCTACCGCGTACATGAATGCGTGTTCGGGGTCCTCGCGATGGAGAGCGAGCCGGTCGACCCGCGGTTGTGACTAGCAACGGCTGTCGACGGGCACTCCTGGTCGGGCTAGCCTGCGCCTCGCTGCTTGCGGGCTGCGGGGGATCGACGCGCAGGCGCGACCCGGTTCAAGAGGCGCGGGTCGTCGCGGAAACGAACGCGTTCTGCCGGCACTTGAGCACCTTGCCGCCGGTCTCCCGTCGCTCCCAGCAGCAGATAAGGACAATTCAGGCTCGCGCCGCAGCCCTAGAGAAAGCGATTGGCAAGACAGCCGCGTACCTACCCGCAGGTCGGGATCTCAACGAAGCGCACGCGGCTCGCCGCGCGCTCTTCGCTGAAGCGAGCAAGCGCTCACGGGCCGGACTCGCCCGCCCCGCGGACTTCAACCGCCGTTTCGATCGTCTACAGCTGCGGATCTACGACGATGAGCTTGCGCTCGGCCTCACATGCAATGAAATCGTGCGCGCCGCCCACGAAACCGCACACAGGCTCGCCGCACCCGCGTCGTAGAGCCGATCAACGCCAATCGCCCCGATTGCCTTTAGAGAGCCGGGGCAGCGAGCGTGCTCTCTTAGGTCGGGAGGGCCGAGGCTGCCCTCTCAAGGTCACCGCGGTCAATGACGCGCTCCACGAGAAAGCCAGCCCGCTCTGAGGCAGCGAGGGCTCGTAGCTCGCTGTCCGTGAGCGGTCGATATCGGACGCGGCACTCGCCGCGACGTAGCCGCAGCCAAGGCGCTCGTCCCGTCAGGGCCTTGATGTCGAGGTTCGCCGGCTGGGGCTCGGCGGCGAGATCGTTCTCGAGTAGGTCAAGCAGTCGGCGTCGGCTCTTGTGGTCGATGCGCCGCAAGTCGCGCAGCGCGCGTTTAGATAGCTCTACGCGATACATCCAGATCGAGCCTGACCGGCTCTAATGATCGCTTGTGGGCTCGTCTGCTTCAAGCTCGGCGCGCGCGTGCGTGAGCGAGACCGTTTCCCCGGCCGCTAGCTCAGCATCGGCGGCCGCCATACCATCAACGAACTGGGGAGCGTGGGCGAGTACGAAGTCCTCGAACTCCTCGGAGTCAACAGGGAGCATGTAGACGACCGGGCGCCCACGGCGGGTGATCAAGGCCGGCTCCTTCTTCTGCTCGATGTCGTTGATGATCGAGCTTGCGTGCCTGGCAAGCTGACGAACGCCAATCGTGCTCATCGTTGCGCTCCCTTTCGAATGTGCATATGAATGTACGTACAAGCATAGCAGGCCTCTTTCGAAGTCGTTACTGGTCGGCTCGGCGCGGCCAGGAAAGCACGGTCTGCGGGCCGTCAGCTTGTCGCTTTGATGCCGTGAGAGGATCGGTGCGGACCTTTAGTTCTGCCGCTGTTGTGCCGATAGTGTGTCTGCGGGCTTGCGCCCGGCGAAGCGCGTAAATCACGCGGACATCTGCAACGTCCTCTCCGGGGTCGGCTGTGCGGCGAGCGACCAACTCGCAGCACGAGCTGCCTACGCTCCTCGTGACCTTCTGGTCGCAACATGCTCGACCGCGGGAGCGACCGCTCCCGGGGCGATTGAGGTACGTCTGTAAGGAACCGCGAAATGCGCGAATGCCCTGTGGCTCCACCAGTGACAGCCAGCCCGGACCGATCGACGGGGCCATCGTGAAGCGCACGCGTGTGACGATGGCGATCATCGCGATCGCGGCGTTCGGCCTCAGTGCCGCATCGGCGTCGGGCGCCGACCGTACGATCCCTCTCGGGACGGCCGGGAACTTCGTCGTCCTCGCCGGGACGAGCGTCGTGAACACCGGAGCGAGCGTCGTCAACGGAAACCTCGGCGTCTCCCCGGGCAGTGCAATCACGGGATTCCCTCCCGGCGTGATAGTCGGGGCGACGGACGCCGACGATTCGGCGGCGACACAGGCGCAGAGCGATCTCGGCGCAGCATTCGCCGCTGCCGAAGAAGCGACCGAACTGCCGTGCGAAACGACCTTCAGCGGCAACCTCGCCGGGCTTACGTTGACGCCGGGCGTCTACTGCACGGGCGGTGCCGCCGCGATCACTGGGACGCTGACGCTCAACTTCGAAGGTGACCCGAACGCGTTCTTTCTGTTCCGTGTCAACGGCGCACTGACCACGGCAGCCGGCTCGGCCGTGCGCGTGACCAACACGGGCGCCCACAGGGAGACCTGCGCGCCGAACACGTTCTGGGCGCTCAACGGTGCGGCGGGCTTCGGCGCCGCCACGGACTTCACCGGCAACATCCTGGCCAACGGCGGCGTCACATCCGGCGCGGGCACCACCACGACCGGCCGACTGCTCGCGAACGCGGCAGTGACCATGAACTCCAGCAGCGTGTCGGCGTGCCCCAACCCGATCCCGCCGTCGGCGGCTCTCTCGGTGAACGCGACTGGCTCCCCCGATCCGGTCGCTCCCGGCTCATACGTCCTCTACCCGATCACCGTCACGAACGCCGGACCAGACAGCGCAGCGGACGCATCGCTGACGGCGACACTTCCGATCGGCCTCGACTTCGGCGCCATCTCGTCACCAGCCGGCTGGTCGTGCACGACCCCGCTCCTCGGGTTCCCCGGTGCGGTGACGTGCACCGCCGCGAGCTTCTCCGCCGGCTCGGCGGACTTCGCGCTGACAGCGAGCGCTTACCCCGGGATCACCACCGACACGACACTCTCACTCCCCGTCGCGGTGTCCTCCCCGACCGGCGACCCCGACGAAACGGACCTGTCGACCAGCGTCGATACGCAGGTTATCCCGCTCGTGACACCGCTGGCGAACGCGACAGCCATGGCCGTCGTGGCCCCGGCGACGACTCCGACCTCGCCGGCCGCCGCCAAGATCGTTCCCGGCTGCATCAGCCACCGCCACTTCACGGTACACCTGAGCAAGAAAGAGGGCGCTGGCCGCGGCACCCGGATCACCAAGGCGATCCTGCTCAACACCAAGGGCCACACGCTGAAGACCCTGAAGACCAACTCCACATCGGTCGACGTCGACCTGCGCGGCGTTTCCGGGCAGAAGGTGACAGTGCGGATCACCACGAAGCCCCGCCACGGCAAGAAGACCACCAGCTTCACCCACACCTATGAGACCTGCACGTAGACGTGCCTGAGAGAGCCCCGCACGGCGAGTAGACGTGGCCATGCTCAACGTGTCTCCATCGTCAGACGGGTCCCGCTCACGGGTCCTGAAGCAGCCCCAGGACGTTGCCGTCGGGGTCGGTGAACGTGGCCACCAGGCGCCCGCCACCGACGTCGTGCGCGGGCTCCTTCACGGTGGCACCCGCGGCGGTCACCTCGGCCAGCTTCGCCTCGATGTCCGGCACGTGCCAGTAGGCCACCGGCGAGGTCATGCCCTGCGGTCCGCCGCCCGGCACCAGCCCGATGTGCTGGCCCTCGGCGTCGAAGCCGACGTAGTACGGCGCGTCGGCCTGCGGCTCGAAGCCGAGCAGGGCGGTGTACACCGGCTTGGCCGTCGCCAGGTCGGACACGGGATGCAGCACAGTCTTGATTCCCTCGGTGGAAGAGCCGGTCATGGTCACTCCTGAAGTCGTGGGTCTGGTCGGGATTGTCTGGCTTGGAGACGAACGGGAAGTCCGGAAATCGACAGCCCGATCACCCCGGATGGCGATTTCGTGCGCCGCATGGCGCCGTACCGGCTGATCCGGCGCACGCCCGTGGCGTGATCATCGCCACCGCTAGCGCGTAGCTGAATAGCTGGTGAGGAACAGTGCCTCCGCCAGCGCCATGCGTTCGATCTCGGTGGGATCGACGCTCTCGTTGGGCGCATGGATGAGGCAGCGTGGCTCCTCGACGCCCAAGAGCATGATCTCAGCGTCGGGGAAGGTGTCGTGCAGGGCGTTGCAGAGGGGAATCGACCCACCTTGCCCCTCGGTCGTGATGGGCCGGCCGAAGGCCTGTTCGAGCGCACGGCTCATCGCGGCGTAGGCGGGGCCGTCGGTTCGGGCGACGAATGCCTGGCCGTCGACCTCGCGCTCGATCTCGACCTTGGCGTGCCACGGGGTGACCGCCTTGAGGTGCGCGATGAGCCCGTCCTGTGCGTCGCGGGCGTCGATGCCGGGGGGAATTCGGAGGCTCACGCGGGCGCGGGCTTGCGCCGGTACGGCTGGCGCCGATCCAACCACCGGTGGGCAGTCGATGCCCAGCACGGTGACCGCCGGGCGGGACCAGAGCATGTCCGCGACATGCCCGTCGCCGAGCAGATCGACGCCATCGAGCACGTGCGCGTCGGCCCGGAACTGCTCAGGGGGGTAGTCGATGCCCTCCCATCTTGCCTGGCACTCGAGGCCTTGGATCGTCGTGTTGCCGCGCGCGTCGCGCAGTGTGGCAAGCATGCTGATGAGCGCCAGCAAGGCGTCCGGCGCGGGACCGCCGAACATGCCCGAATGCATTGCGCTCTCCAGGCAGCTCACGGTGACGATGACGTTGGCCACGCCGCGCAGGGTGGTCGTGAGCGTCGGGATGCCCACGGCGAAGTTGCCCGTGTCCGCCACCACGATCGTGTCGGCGCGCAGGAGATCGGCGCGGGAGGCAACGAATCTCTCCATGCCGCCGCTGCCCAGCTCCTCTGAGCCCTCGGCGATCAGCTTGATGCCGACAGGAAGCTCGCCTCCGAGGGCGCGCAGGGCCGTGAGATGCATGACGATGTTGCCCTTGCAGTCGGCGGCACCTCGTCCGTACCAGCGTCCGTCGCGCTCTGTCAGCTCGAAGGCCGGCGTCTTCCACGCCGTGCCGGTCGGATCCAAGGGCGGCTGCACGTCATAGTGGCAATACAGCAGGATCGTGGGAGCACCATCGGGAGCCGGGATGTGGCCGTAGACGGCCGGATGGCCGTCCGGCGTTTCCTCGAGCCGCGTGTCGCGCAGGCCGACCTCGGTGAACTTGTCGATGACCAGCTGCGCTGCCTTTTCGCACTCGGCGGCCGGGAACTGGCGTGGGTCGGCTACCGACTTGCAGGCAACGAGCGCAGCCAGGTCGTCGTGGGCTTGAGGCATGAGCGAGCCCACGCGCTCTCGCAGGTCGGCTGTCGAGCGCATTACGGTGATCGTACCCGCGTTGGATCAGGCGGCGTCCAGCACGCCGGCGTTGGGAAACGCCTGCGAGCCGATCACCGATAGCAGCGCGAGCCGGTCGGCGTCCTCGGAGCCGGGGCTCGCGGTGAACACGACGAGTCTTTCGGTGAGGTTCTCTGAGGTGAGGACCTGGCAGTCGAGCGTCAGCGGGCCGATGAGTGGGTGGAGGAAGCGCTTCATCGTGGCGGCGCGGCGCCCAACCTCGTGGCGCTCCCACAGCGCGGCGAACTCTTCGCTCTCGCGCAGCAGGCGCTCGACCAGCTCGTGCGCCTCAGGGTCCTCGGCGGAACGACCGTGAACGGCCCGCAGCGACGCAACGTGACCGCGCGAGTGCAGCGGATGATCGGCCTCGGGATGGATCAGACGCTGGGCGGGATCGGTGAACCACCGGTAGATGAGGCTGCGCCGTAGGCCCGTGTAGCGGGTCTGCACGCCGATCAGCGCCTCGGCCAGCGGATTCTGGCTCAGGGTCACGCCGAGGTCGGACACGATCTGCGCGGGGGTGTCGAGCCGGTTGAGCACGCGCAGCAGCCCCGGGCTCGCGTGGTCCGTGCGGAACGCGCGGGGCGGGGCGGTGTGCCCGGCGAGCGCGAACAGGTGGTCGCGCTCGTCCTGGGTGAGCCGCAGCGCGCGGGCGAGCGCGGCGGTCGTCTGCTCGGATGGCCGCGATCCGCGACGCTGCTCCAGGCGCGCGTAGAAGTCGGTCGACATGTGCGCGAGCCCGGCCACCTCCTCGCGCCGCAGGCCGCGCGTGCGACGCCGCTCCCCGGCGTGCAGGCCGACGTCGTCCGGCTGTAGCGCCTCGCGCCGGCGCCTAAGGAAATCCGCCAGCTCGTCGCGATCCATATGACCAGTATGCAGCGAGCGCGAGCTCGCATCCAGGGACAGCGTGTCCCTGGACACAGCGGCCCCTTCTCGCGCGCGCCGATGGCGCTCATGATGCGTCTACTACTGGAGCGGCCGGTCGGGCTCGATGACCCGGACGCCCGTCGACCTACGACTACGAAACGAGGATTGCTGATGGCAGCGCAGACACTTCCCGGCGGCACGTTCGCGATGGCCGAGGACCTGACGGTCACTCGCGTGGGGTACGGAGCGATGCAGCTGGCCGGCCCGCACGTGTTTGGCCCGCCCGCCGACCTCGACGCCGCGGTGGCCGTGTTGCGCGAGGCAATCGAGCTGGGCATCACGCATGTCGACACCAGCGACTTCTACGGCCCACACGTCACGAACCAGATCATCAAGGAAGCCCTGCACCCGTACCCGGAGGAGCTGCACATCATCACCAAGGTTGGGGCGTATCGCGACGTGAAGGGCGGCTGGCCACACGCGCGGTCTCCCGAGCAGCTGCGCCAGGCCGTGCACTCCAACCTCATTCACCTCGGCCTCGAAGCACTCGACGTCGTCAACCTACGCGTCGGGGGGTTCGACAGCCCCACTCCCGGCTCGATCGCCGAGCCGTTCACCGCGCTCGCGGAGATGCAGCAGGAAGGACTGATCAAGCATCTCGGCATCAGCACCGTCTCCGCCGAGCAGATCGCCGAGGCCCAGTCGATCGCGCCGATCGTGTGCGTGCAGAACTCCTACAACCTCGCCCGCCGGGGCGACGATGAGCTGATCGACTCCCTCGCTGCACAGGGCATCGCCTATGTGCCCTACTTCCCGCTCGGCGGCTTCACCCCACTACAGTCCGGCGCACTGGAATCGGTCGCCGCCCGTCTCGACGCGACACCGATGGCCGTCGCGCTGGCGTGGCTGCTACACCGCTCCCCGAACATCCTGCTGATCCCCGGCACCTCATCGGTCTCGCATCTGCGCGAGAACGTCACTGCAGCTGCGCTGACCCTTTCCGAGGACGAGCTGAACGAGCTCAACAGCATCGCCTGGTGAACTCGACCATTGATACACGGCCAAGCGGCGCTCAGGGCGAGGGCTCACGACGGCGATGCATTGAGCTACAGTGGCCCCGCCAACGCCGGGCGCTGCGCGTGGCGGGGCCGACACGAACGGGGGGAACATGGGCGGGCTATATCTGGGTTGGCGCAGGTACGCGGCTGGTCTCGTGCTTGTGCTGGGAGGTGCGCTCGCGCAGACAGGCACCGCGGCCGCCAGCCCGGTGGGCACGGTGACGTTCTTCTCGACTGGGATCACCGCCAAAGCTCACCCGTCCTCGATCACCGCGGGTCCCGATGGGAACCTGTGGTTCACCGAGAGCGAAGGCAATCGCATCGGCCGGATCACCCCGACGGGCACCGTCACTGAGTTCACGGCGGGGATCAGCCCGAACAGCCAACCTGAGTCGATCACGGCGGGGCCCGACGGCAACCTCTGGTTCACCGAGGCCTCGGGAAACCGCATCGGGCGCATCACGCCGAGCGGCGCCGTCACGGAGTTCGCCGAAGGCATCACCACGGGTAGCAAACCGTTCGGCATCACGGTGGGGCCGGACGGCAACGTGTGGTTCACCGAGAATGCCGGCAATCGCATCGGCCGCATCACGCCGACGGGCAAAGTCACGGAGTTCGTCGTGAAAGGTGGCGGCGCACCGCAGGGCATCGCCCAAGGCCCTGACGGCAACCTATGGTTCACCGAGTTCGCAGGCAATCGGATCGGACGGATCACGCCGTCCGGCGCCATCACTGAATTCTCCACAGGCATGACTTCGGGAGCCCATCCGATCACAATCGCCCCGGGTCCCGACGGCAACCTCTGGTTCGTGGGCTTCAACGGTGCAGCGGGCGAACTCGGGCAGGTCACGCCGAGCGGTGTGATCACCGAGTCTGCGTTCCCGTACAGTCCCGATGCGATCGCTCCCGGCGCAGACGGCAACCTGTGGACGGCGGAACCGGACGAAGCAACCAAGATGGCGACCCGCATCACTCCGTCGAGGACGCTGAGCGAGTTCCCGCTCGTGCCGGCCTTTGGCGGCTTCTCTGAAGACATCGCGCCGGGGCCGGACGGGAACCTCTGGTTCACCCAGACGAACGCGGAAGAAGCCGCGATCGGGCGGATCTCCTCAGGGGCGCCTGCGGCGCTGGTGTCACCCCCGACGGTCTCCGGCGGCTTGCTTGCCGGCACGCTTCAGCAGTGCGCGGGCGCGCAATGGTCGACCTGGGCCGGCCAGCAGCCCTCCTCGAGCCTGTTCTCCTTCGACGGGTACCGGTGGCTGCTCGACGGCAGCGTCATCGCCACTGGCACCTCATACACGCCCACGAGCGCGAACATCGGTCATGCGCTCTCCTGCACGGAGGTCGTCACCTACCCCTTGCTGAACGTCACGAGCTCGGCGGTCAGCGCCGCGGTGACCGTTGTCCAGCCTCCCGCTCAGCAGATCCCGGTCGTGGTGCCTGCGCCGACGCTCACCGCCCTGGCCCAGTCGGCTTCGGTGTGGCGCGAGGGGAGCAGGCTCGCAAGCCTCTCCCGTGGCCGCCGGCCGCCTGTGGGCACGAGGTTCACCTTCGAGCTGAACGAGTCCGCGACGGTCACCCTCGTGTTCGCCCGTACCAAGAGCGGACGCAGGATCAGGGGCAGGTGCGTGGGGCAGACCAGGAGCAACCGCCACGCGCGATCGTGCAAGCGCCAGGTTACGTTCGGCACGCTCTCGCTGGCGGCTCACGCCGGCCTCGACACGATCGCCTTCGAGGGCCGCCTGTCTCGATCGAAGAGATTGCCACTCGGACGCTACACCGTGCTCGTCACCGCGCAGAGCTCCGCAGGCCGCTCGCAGACGAGGACGCTCAGCTTCAGCATCGTGCGGTGAGCCGAGGCGTTCTCGCCGCCAGCTTCAGCCGTGGAACTTCTGGAACGGGTGCTCCACCGTCGCGAGCGCCGTTGTGGCTTCGGAGGACGGCTGGTCGGCGGTGAGCACGCCCACGTTGGTCAGCCGTGCAGCCTCGGTCAGGTTGAGCCCGACCGTGACCGTGGCACTGGCTCCCGCGGCGAGGTTGCCGACGGCGCAGCTGACGCGGCCCTGACCGTCGAGCGCGCACGAGGGGTCAGAGGTTTCGAGGTCGGCAACGGCGTCCGCCGGTACCACGTCGAGGACTCGCACGCCAGTGGCGTTGTAGGTCGAGTTGGTGTTGGTGACCGTGAAGATCGCGCTCACCTCGCCGCGGAGGTGGACCTTGGGCGCCGCCAAGCTCTCACGGAGCGTCAGCGCCAGCGGTATCGCCGGTGTGGTGAACGTCCCATCGCTGCTGGTCGTGGCGAGGTTCGCCGTCGTTGCGTCGAGGCGGTAGTGGTAGGTCGTGCCGGGGAGCAGGCCGGTGATGTCGGCCGAGGTCGGCTGCGAGCTGAAGCCGCTCGGCGTTGCGGATGGGGTCGTCGATCCGTAGCTCGTGCTCGTGCCGTAGTCGAAGTGCGAGACGGTAGGAGTCCCGTCGGGCACGACGGTCCCGTTCAGCGTCGCGGTTGTGGGCGTGAGGTCGCTCACCGGACCGGTCTGGCCGGCGGAGCATTCCGGCGAGTCGACCGTGGCGATGGCGGCTTCGCCGCCCAGCTCCCAGGCGATCGACGTGAAGGCGAACTGATTGAACGTGGCGCGGAATACGCTCGGGTATACGCCCGCGTTGATCACGGTCGGCTGCCCCTGGTACTGGATCCCGGGCACAACCTGGTTGACGTCACCGAACGGGATCGAGGTCTGCGCACCGGTGTTGACATACCCGTAGTACACCCAGAGATTGCCGGTGCTCGGGTTGGGCGCGATGCAGTCCACGATCGGACTGATGCCTTCGGCCGCGGCCGCGCCGGCGCCCAGCGCACCGATCGTCGCGAAGCATCCGACGGCGATCGCCGCACGGCGTATGGCACGAGACCGGCAAGCGGCAATCCTCATGGAGCCTCCATCGCAACGTTGCAAGGACGGCTCACGCGGGCCCGCAGGGCGACTATAAACACTTCTGCCTCGGCGCCGCCCACGGCGAGCCGGCCGAACGTAGTATCTGCCCGTGAGCACAGACCGCGACCTTGATGTCATCCTCTTCGGCGCCACCAGCTACGTCGGTCGCCTGTGTGCCGAGTATCTCTCTCGCGCTGCGCCGTCGGGGGCGCGGATCGGGCTGGCGGGCCGTTCGCTCGAGCGCCTGCGCGAGCTACAGGCTTCGCTCGGTGGACGCGCCGCGGATTGGCCGCTGCTCGTCGCCGATACGACTGACCGGCGCTCGGTGGACGAGCTCGCGGGGACGGCGCGTGTCCTGGCCACGACCGTTGGCCCCTACCGTCGCTATGGGTTGCCGGTGGTGGAGGCGTGCGCGACCGCGGGCACGCATTACGCGGACCTCACCGGCGAGGTGCTGTTCATGCGCGAGGCCATCGATCGCTTCGACGCCGTTGCAGCAGGGAGCGGTGCGCGTGTTGTGCACAGCTGCGGCTTCGACTCGATCCCGTCCGATCTCGGCGTGCTGCTGTTGCACGAGGCGGTCACGGCCGACGGCACGGGTCAGCTGGAGGACACGACGCTCGTCGTTCGGGCGATGAAGGGCGGGGCAAGCGGTGGCACGGTGGCGTCTTTGAAGGGCACTGTCGACGACGCCCGCAGTGACCGTCAGCTGGCGCGAGTGCTCGCCGATCCCTACGCCCTGAGCCCGGACCGCGACGCCGAGCCGCACCTCGGTGCGGAGCGCGACCGGCGCGGCGTGCAGAACGACCACGAGCTCGGAATGTGGGTCGGCCCGTTCGTCATGGGCTCGATCAACACGCGTGTGGTGCGGCGCAGCAACGCGTTGCAGCGCTGGGCGTACGGACCCCGTTTTCGCTACCGGGAGCTCATGGGCTTCGGGTCCGGTCCGCTTGCCGCGGTGCAGGCAGGCGCGATCGCGGGCGGCGTCGGAGCGCTGGCGGCCGGGCTGTCGATTGGGCCCGCGCGCGCGGTGCTCGACCGGGTGCTGCCGTCTCCCGGCGAGGGTCCGAGCGAGAGCCAGCGCGAGCGGGGCTTCTTCCGCATCGAGATCCATGCGCGGACGTCAAGCGGCGCGCGGTACCTCTGCCGCGTTGCCGCCCAGGGCGACCCGGGGTACAAGGCGACGTCGGTCATGCTGGGGGAGAGCAGCCTGTGTCTCGCGCTAGACGGGGACCGGCTGCCGCCACGCGCCGGCGTGCTGACGCCGGCGACCGCGATGGGTGACGCGCTCGTCGAGCGTCTGCGCCTCGCCGGGCAGACGCTCGAGGTCGAGCGGACCGGCTAGCCACGCCGACGCTTCGAGGCAAGCAGCCCTGCGGGGGCCGCTTGTTCCTTGCCGGTGCCACTGCGGTCAAGCTCGGCAGGCGAGCCGCTGCGTGAAGAACGACAGGATCTCGTCGCGCGCTGCGATCGTCGGCTGGCCCGCCTCGTCGATCAGGTGGGCGGTCACCACGCTGTGCGGGCTCGCCACCACGTGCTCGAAGAACGGCGGTGTGTCGGGGTTGGCGGCGCTGTCGGGGAGCACCCGCCCGACGAAGCGCTCGCCGAGCGCCTGCGAGTAGGCGGCGAACCGCTCTGCCCTGCAGTGCCGGTCTCCCGCGAAGCGGTAGGCCATCACGGTCAGGTCCTCGCGCTCGAGGCGCTCGCGGACGGCGCTGAGCTCCTCGGGAGCGATCTCCAATCCGCCAGGGTCATCGAGCGGCAGCGACGGCTGGGACAGCACCGGCGCGAGCATCGCGCGCTCGAGCATCATCGTGAGCGCGAAGTTGCCGGTGAAGCACATGCCGATCGCGCCCACGCCCGGACCGCCGCACTCCCCGTGCGCGAGCCGCGCCAGCGTGCGCAGCCACACGGTCACGGGGCTCGACTCGTTGGCGGCGAATGCGCGGAACTCGGCGCTCATGCACGCCCGCTGCAGCACGGCGGTGCCGTCCTCGACCTGCGGCAGCGCGCCGTCGCGGCCGAACAGCGAGGGCATGTACACGGTGAAGCCCGCGTCCCTGACCCAGCGGCTGAAGCGCGCCACGTGCGGGCTGATGCCGGGCATCTCCGTCATCACGATCACCGCCGGCCCGCTGCCGGCGACGTGCACCACCTTCGTTACGCCCTCGAGCGTGACCGCGCGCGGATCGAAGTCCTCGAGCGGATCGTCGCCGCTGTGCGGCGTGTCGGTCGTTGACATGGCGGGTCTCTCCTATCGGCCGGTTGCAGGTGCGCGACTGTCGAGCTCGGCCTGCCAGGCGCTGCGCGCGTGCTCGATGCCCGCGGCGTCGTCGAACAGCTGGCGCTGCCAGTTGGCGGCCATGCCGAGCGCGTTCAGCCGGAACGCCATTGCTGGCGCGTCGACGTCCGCTCGCAGGTCGCCCGCAGCGATCGCCGCCTCGACGTTGGCGCTCAGCACTGCGATCCATTCGCGCATCACGGCAGCCACCGCGTCCCGGACCGCGCCCGGGCGGCCGTCCATCTCCGCTGAGGCGGCGCACAGGAAGCAGCCGCCGGCGAACACGTCGGCTTCGAGGTAGTCACACCAGGCCCGCCCGATCGCGAGCAGTCGCGGCAGGCCCTCGTCGCTTGCGAGCGATGGCGCGATCACGTGCTCGATGAGGATCGCGCGCGCGGTGGCGAGCGTGGCGAGCTGCAGCTCAAGCTTTGAGCCGAACAGCGCGAACACGCTGCTCTTGTGCACCTCGAGCTCTGCCGCAAGCGCGCCGATCGTGAGGCCTTCGAGACCCTCGCGCGAGGCCATCTGCACCGCGCGCTCGAGCACCGCCGCACGGCTGCGCATGCCCCGCGCGCGACGCCCGTCAGTGGGCGCCTGCGCGGGCGGGCTCTCGACGAGCGGCTCGCGACCGCGCGCGGTCATGAGCGGTCCACGACGCCCGGGCTCGCGCGTATGACGACTCCAAGCATCGGCGTAGCCTACAACATATACAAACGATCGTCTATATATATTTAATATTGAGAGATGCCCGCGCCGCCGATCGGCTTCCCGCTCGGCCTCGGCAGCTGCTCTGACGTGGGAAGGTCACTCCCGTGGCTCGTCTCCGGGGAGCAGCACGCTCCCTAGTATCCGCCGCCGCCGGCGCGACCTGGGCGCGTTGGCGAGACGGGGCTGGATCACGCGCGCCAGCTCGCGCCGGAGCTCGGCGAGCTCGGCGTCGTCCAGCCATACGCCGGACATCCCGAAGCTGACTCCATCGCGAAGCAGGTCCACGTCCTCGCGGCTGAGATAGCGGTCGAAGTCGCCGAGCAGGCCCGCGACGAACGCCATGAACATCTGCCGGTGATCCTCGCGGCTCATCTTGGCGAGCTCGTCGAGGTTGACGGTGGCGGCGGCCACGCGAAGCACGTACGTGCGTTCGACGGCGCCGCGGACGCGTCGCTCGGCAACGACGCTCAGAACCCCGGCGTCGACGAGCCGCGCGACGTGCCGGTACAGGCTCGCCGGCGATACGTCCGGCAGCTCCGCGCGCAGATCGGCGGTCGTCAGCGCGCGGTCTCCCAGAAACGCCTGAAGTATTCGCAGGCGCACGGGGTGCAGAAGCAGATCGGCGCTGGTCATCGAGCTGCCCCACGGGATGCCCACCCATTGTTATCAATCTTGATAACGTTATTATTAGAGAGAACGAGCGCCACCTCCAGGCACGAGAAAGGGAGTGTCATGTCACGTTCATCGAAGCGCACGCATGGTCGCGGACGTCCTGGTCGCGCCCGCGCCCGCCATCATCGCCTACTTGCGCCGGCGCTCGTCACGATCGCTGTCGAGGCGGCCGTCATGCGGCTCCGCGGATATCCGGTGGGACGCGATGTCGTGGTCCGGTGCCGCAGCGGCCATCTGTTCACGACGACCTGGATCCCGGGAGCATCGCTGAAGTCGATCCGCTTGGGGTGGTGGAGGTTTCAGTATTGCCCGGTGGGCCGCCACTGGTCGCTCGTCAAGCCAGTCAAGGGCGCTGAGCTGACCGCGGAGGAGCGGCGCACCGCGCTCGAGCACAGGGACGTTCGCGTCCCCTGATCGGCTCCCAGCACAGCAGCTCCGCGCGGGCGGAGTGGGTGCCGTCTAGGTATCCGGCGCGAGCAGCTCGCGGCAGGCGCTGAGGACCGCGCTGAGAGTCGCAGGGTCGTTCTCGACCACGACAATGCGACTCTGTGCTCCGTCAACGAGTCGTATTCCCCGGCCTCCTCCCTGAAGGCCTGCTGAGGCTCGCACGGGCCGGAGAGGACGAGCCCGCCTGGTCGCGGCCGGCGCTGATCGCGGTCGTCGCGCTGACCGCGGGGCTGATGCTGATCGACGTGACCCGCAGCGGCTATGGCAACTCCTACTACGCCGCCGGCGCCCTCGCCGCCAGCCACAGCTGGAGCGCGCTGTTCGACAACGCCGCCGACCTCGGTGGCTATGTGAGCCTTGACAAGGGCCCTCTACCGGATTGGCTGATGGGTCTCTCCGGCCGCCTGTTCGGGTTCGGCAGCTTCAGCGTGATGGTCCCCAACGCGCTGTACGGGATCGCGACCGTGGTCGTGCTGCACGATGCGGTGCGGCGCGCGCTCGGCCACCAGATCGCGATCCTCGCCGCGCTGATCATGGCGCTCACGCCGGTGGCCGTGCTCGTGAGTCGCTACAACGCTCCGGATGCGCTCCTGCTGCTGCTGCTCGTGTGCGCAGCGTGGAGCCTGACCGTGGCTGTCCAGTCGGGGCGCATGCGCGAGCTGCTGCTCTGTGCGGTCTCCGTGGGCCTGGCCTTCAACACGAAGATGCTCGAGGCATATCTGGTGGCGCCGGCGCTCGCCCTGGCCTACCTGGTGGCAGGGCGTCGGTCGCCGCGCCGGCGGCTGCGCGAGCTGGCAGTCGCGGCGGGCCTCGCGCTGCTCGTCAGCGTGGCCTGGTTCGGGGGCATGATGCTCGTGCCGGCGAGCGACCGTCCCTACGTCGGCGATTCGACCGACAACTCGTGGTTTCAGCTGATCCTCGACGGCAACGGCATCCAGCGCGTCACCGGCAGCGGGGGCGCCTTCGGCCGCAAGCTCGAAAGCAATCTGCTCTACCTCTTCGGTGGCCACCTCGTCGGTCAGATCGCGTGGCTGCTGCCGCTTGCCCTGGTCGGACTCGTCCTCGGCCTGCTCACGACATGGAGCTCGCGCCGGACAACGTTCGCCTTCGGCTCCTACGCGCTGTGGGGCGCCTGGATGCTCGTCGGCTGCGTGGTGCTCAGCTTCTCGGCTGGCACACGACACGCCTACTACACATCCATCCTCGCGCCGGCCGTCGCGACGCTCGCCGCTGCGGCGCTCGTGACACTGTGGCGCTCGGCCAGCCGTTCGCTGTTCGCCGCGGCCGGCCTGGCGATCGTCGTCGTCGCTACCTCATGGATCAGCTTCGCCGTGCTCGCAGACTCAGCTGATTTCCTGCCCTGGCTGAGATGGGTCGTGCTCGCGTGCGGTGCTCTCGCAAGCGTCGCGGTCCTCGCGCCGCACGTGCGCGCAGCGTTCCGGCGGCCTGCGACGATGACACTGGCGGTGGCCGCCGCAGCGGTCGCGTTGCTCGCCGGTCCCGCCGCATACTCACTCGCAACAGCTGTGCGCGCCCATACCGGCTATGACCCGAGCGCGGGACCCGCGCTCGGGTCACGCAGAGCTGCCGTCACGGTCACGCGCTCCGACGTTCCAATGCCCGTGGCGACACCGGAGTTCACGAGCAGCCTGGCGTTGCTCACCACATACCTGCTGGCACATCGCGCTCACGCCCGGTTCCTCGTCGCTGCCACCGACGCCAAAACCGCCGCCCCGATCGCGCTCGCCACCGGGCAGCCGGTGATCACCGTAGGCGGCTACACCGGGTCCGACCCCACGCCCACAGCCGATCAGCTCGAGCAGCTCATCAGCTCCGGCCAGTTGCGCTACGTCCTGCTCGACGCCTCACGTGTACTGCCGACGTCAGTGGTGCAGAGAGACAGCTCAGCGCCGGCGTGGGCGCAACGGCACTGCTCGCGCGTACCAAACGCCTCCATCGTTGCGTCCGCCACCAATGGCACCGCGCAGCCCCGCTCGCGGATCGTGCCGGAGCTGACCCTGTTCGCCTGCGGCTCAGCGGCGTAGCGGGCGACAAGCTAAACTCATCACGTGATGAATTATCTGGAGCCCGCGCCGGCCGTGACGGCGCACGAGCTCGCGGTCCGGCGTGGCGGGCGCGAGGTGCTGCGCGGCCTGTCGTTCGCCCTGCCGGCCGGTCGCATCACGGGGCTGATCGGGCCGAGCGGCGGCGGCAAGACCACGCTGATGCGCGCCGTGGTGGGCGTGCAGCGCAGGGTGCGGGGCGAGCTGATGGTGCTCGGGCTCCCAGCAGGCAGCGCGGCGCTGCGTCGTCGACTCGGCTACGCGACCCAGGCGTATGCGGCTTACGACGATCTCACGGTGCGCGAGAACCTCGAGTACTTCGGCGCGTTGATGGGCGCGCGCAAGGCGCAGGTCGGCGAGGTGATCGAGCGCGTCGACCTCGTGGGCGCCGCAGGCCAGCTCGTGCGCTCGCTGTCGGGCGGCCAGCGCTCGCGGGTCTCCCTTGCCACGGCGTTGCTCGGCGAGCCCGAGCTGCTCGTGCTCGACGAGCCGACCGTCGGCCTTGACCCGCTGCTGCGCGAGCGCCTCTGGAGTCTCTTTCGCGAGCTCTCGGCCGGCGGCGCGACGCTGCTCGTCTCGAGCCATGTGATGGAGGAGGCGGGCCGCTGCGATGAGGTGCTGCTGCTGCGCGACGGGCTCCTGCTCGCGCAGTCCACGCCGGCGGAGCTCACCGAGCGCACCGGCACAGACGATCTCGACCGCGCGTTCCTGCGTCTCGTCGAGTCACAGTGATGAGCGGCACGCCAGCCACGACGCTCCGAGTGCTGCGCCAGCTGCGGCACGACCCGCGGACGATCGCCCTGCTGCTGATCGTGCCGGCGGCACTGATGACGATCTTCCGCTTCGTCTACGACCACGAGCACGCCACGTTCGAGACCGCAGGCCCGGCGCTGATGGTCATCTTCCCGCTCATCACGATGTTCCTGGTCTCCTCGATCGCGCTGTTGCGCGAGCGCACCACGGGAACGCTCGAGCGCCTGATGACCACTCCGCTCAGCCGGTTGGCGCTGCTCGCCGGCTACGGCCTGGCGTTCACGCTGCTCGCGATCGTCCAAGCCGGAGTGGTGACGGGACTCAGCCTCGGCGCGCTCGGCCTCGACGTCGCCGGCAGCACCGCGCTGCTCGTGGCCCTCGCCACCGCCGTCGCGCTGCTCGGTCTCGGCCTTGGGCTGCTCGCGAGCGCGTTCGCCCGCAGCGAGTTCCAGGTCGTGCAGTTCTTCCCCGCCACGATCCTGCCGCAGCTGCTGCTGTGCGGCCTGCTGGTGCCGCGGGCGCGCATGGGGAGCGTCCTGCACGCCATCTCCGACGCGCTGCCGATGTCCTATGCGGTCGACGGCATCCACCACCTCGTGATGCGGCCGGGCTCCAATGGCTCGGCGGCGGGTGATCTGGCGATCGTGCTGGCCTATGCGGTGGCGGCGATCATGCTCGGCGCGCTGACGCTGCAGCGGCGCACGGACTGATGCCCGCCGGGCGCCGCGCGGGAGCGAGCAACACTCGAGTGGAGATCCTCGACGCCGCGCGGGCCGCATTTGCAGCGCGGGGCTACGACGCGGTCAGTCTGCGCTCGATCGCCCGTGACGCGGGCGTCGACCCGGCGCTCGTCCATCACTTCTTCCAGACCAAGCCACGGCTGTTCGCCGCCGCGATGGAGCTGCCGGTCGACCCTCGATCCGTCGTCACGGGGCTGCTGTCAGGCGACCCCGACACGCTCGGCGAGCGGCTCGTGCGCGCCCTCGTGGAGCTGTGGGACAGCCCCGACGTCTTCCCAGGCTTCCTCGGGCTGATCCGCGGAGCCGTCTCTCACGAAGACGCCGCTCGCCTGCTGCGCGAGTTCGTCACGCGCGAGATCCTCGGCCCGATCGCCTCCGCCGCCGCGCCGGACGCTCCCGAGGCGCGCGCCGCGCTCGTCGGGTCTCAGATCGTCGGTCTCGCGATGGCGCGCAAGGTCGTGGAGATCGAGCCGCTCGCGAACGCCGACCCCTCCTGGCTGGCCGCCGCGATCGGCCCGACGGTCCAGCGCTACCTGTTTGCGCCGCTGCCGCGGGGCGTGAACGCGGAAGGCTGATGATCTCAATTCGAGGAGCGTTACCAGGCTTGACGACGTTCGCAAACAGATGTCTACTACTGACCACTTTCATCGGGTAGTGCGGGCGCGTGTCGATGGACCCGGACAACCTGGGTAGACATCTCGAACAAGGCACCCCCGTCGTGAGGCGGGTCCGCAAAGCCACGGGGCTCCGCCGGAGTCAGCCGGGCTGCCGACGGAAGTCATGCGACTCATCTGCATCGCTGGCAAGCGCGTCGACGGAGGTCTGCCCGCAGATGACGGAGGCAGCTAATGTCATTCCTGAGGACGCGAGTCCCGCACGTCGTCACCGGCCTGGCCGTGATGTCGATGTTCGCGGTGCTCCCAATCGCAGCACAGGCAGCTGAAACCAACCTCGAAGGCACGCTGAGCGGTGGCGCGCTGTCGAACACGGCCCCGGCGGTAACGCCGTTCACCGCGACGCTGACCGGCGTCACGCAGACGGTCAAAACCGCAGTGGGTGCGTGGAACGTGACGGACGCAACCGGCGCCAACGCCGGCTACAGCGTCACAGTCGCCGCGACCGCACCGACAGTCGGCGGCTCGGCTGCCGCTGCCGGTACCGGATCAACGCTGACGCTGACGCCGGCCACGGCGACCGCTGCGGCGGGCAACCCGGCCGCAACCGGCCCGGTGGCCGATGGGCCGCAGACGCTGACCACGACCGCCAGCACGATTGAGAATGCTCCGGCGGCCAGCGGTCAGGGTGGCTGGGAATTCGCCGCGGACGCAGGCACGAAAAGCCTGTCCGTGGTGATTCCGGGTAACGCAAGCGTCGGTGCCTACAGCAGCACGCTGACGTTCACAACCGCACCCCCGGCGGCGTAAACCCGCCATGGCCAACCGTCTCGTAACGATGATCGGTCCCTGTAATCCTCGTTGCGGGACGGTGGCCCTGCAGGCTGCGCTGGCGCTGTCCGCAACCGCGGCGGCGCCCGTGCAGGCCGCAGCGCCCGTGTCCTCCATGCCCGCGGCGTTCGCGCTCTCACCGGCTGGAGCGGGCGACGCGCTGCTGCTGCGCGGCGCCTCCGGCCGTGTGCTGCGCGGCGCCGTTCGCGTGCGCAACGTCACTGGACACTCGATCACCGTGCTGCTGCAGCCGGCCGGCATCCAGAACGCCAGCAACGGCAACGCCGACTACGTCACCGCCCACCTGTCTTGGGCTGGAAGCTGGCTGCAGCTCGCCGCCACGAGCGTGCATCTCCAGCCACACGCCGAACGCCAGGTCGCGTTCACCGTGAGCATCCCGGCCGGTGCTCGCGACGCCTCCTACTACGACGGCATCGTCGCGATCGACGCCGCGGACCTCGCCGCCGCGGCTGCGCACAAGCCGGCGAAGGCAAAGGGCTTCTCGTTCTCCCGCATCAACCGCCAGGCGCTGCCGCTGACGATCCGCCTTCCGGGTGTGCTCTCGCGCAGGCTGTCGCTGCGCACGGCCGCGATCACCGTCGAGCCGGCCGGCGCCGGCCTCGTGCTCGGACTGCTTCCAGACGGCAGCGAGCTGATCCAGGAAGCGCAGATCAACCTGCACGTGTCGCGGGGCAGCCACGCCATCTTCAGCTACTCCGGCACGCTCGGTCAGCTGTTCCCCGGCGGCGTCCTGAGCTACCGCATACCCTGGCAGGGACATCCCACGACCGGGGCCTACCAGGTGATCGGCGTAATTCACCCGAAGGGCGCCGCTACCGTCAACATCGACCAGACCGTCGAGTTCACGGCCGCCAGCGCGACCAGGCTCCAGCACGTGGCGCAACCCGTCGCCCAGCCGTCGAAGTCGACGATGCCGGCGTGGGTATGGCTTGCGCTGGCGATCGCCGTCGCGCTGCTCGCCGCGCTCTCGCTCGCCGTGTGGAAGCTCGCGCGGCGGCCCACGACGACAGCGGTCTGAGCGTAGGGTGCCGCTGGTGATCGACGCGCTCGCGACCGCGCCGACGAAGCGCCGTATGCAACGCTGGCTCGAGACGAATCCGTTCGCGCGCGGCGGCTGCTCCAGCGGCGGTCCGGGATGAACCGAGCAAGCGCTTGCTATGTTGCAGCGCGATGGACCTGCGCTTCACAGCAGAGGACGACGCGTTCCGCGCCGAGGTGCGGGAATGGCTGGCCAGACGTCTGCGCGGCGAGTACGCGCAGCTCGGCGGCGCCGGCGGCCCGGGCCGCGAGCACGAGGGCCTCGAGCTGCGCAAGGCGTGGGAGCGCGAGCTCGGCGCCGCGGGCTGGATCGGGCTCGGCATCCCGCCCGAGCACGGAGGCCGCGGCGCGACGCTGATCCAGCAGGTCATCTTCGCCGAGGAGTACGCGCGCGCGGGGGCGCCGGGGCGCGTCAACCACGTCGGCGAGCACCTGCTCGCACCGACGCTCGTCGCGTTCGGCGACGATCAGCAGCGCGCGCGCTTCCTGCCGGGGATCCTCAGCGGCGAGGAGCTGTGGTGCCAGGGCTATTCCGAGCCGGGCGCCGGCTCGGATCTCGCGGCAGTTCGTACGCGGGCGAGGCTCGTGGACGGGAGCTGGCGGATCGACGGCCAGAAGCTGTGGACGTCGCTCGCGGCGGATGCCGACTGGTGCTTCGTGCTGGCTCGCAGCGATCCGGGCTCCGAGCGCCACCACGGGCTCTCGTATCTGCTCGTCCCGATGCACCAGGCGGGGATCGACGTACGGCCGATCGTGCAGATAACCGGCACCTCCGAGTTCAGCGAGGTCTTCTTCGAGGACGCCGAGACCGACGGCGCGAACGTCGTCGGAGAGCCGGGCGCAGGCTGGCGCGTGGCCATGGGCACGCTCGGATTCGAGCGCGGTGTGGCGACGCTGGCGCAGCAGATCGGATTCGAGCGCGAGCTCGAGCGGGTGATCGAAGCGGCACGTGAGAACGGAGCGATCGAGGACACCGAGATCGCCTCCCGGATCGTGGACGCCTGGATCGGCCTGCGTGTCATGCGCTACCACGCCCTGCGAACGCTCGGTGGCGTCGATCCCACGGCCGCGTCCGTGGCGAAGCTGCTGTGGGCGCCCTGGCACCAGCGGCTCGGCGAGCTCGCCATCGACGTCCGCGGTCCAGACGCGACGCTCGTCTCATCGCCCTACGTCCTCTCCAACGAGCAGGCGCTGTTCCTGTACACGCGCGCGGACACCATCTACGCGGGCTCGAACGAGATCCAGCGCAACATCATCGCCGAGCGAATGCTCGGCCTGCCGCGAGGCTAGCGTCCGGGATGAGATTCGCGTTCACCGAAGATCAGGACGAGCTGCGCCGGACCGTGCGCGGGTTCCTCGAGCGGCACGCTACCGCCACGATCGTGCGCGCCGCCGCGGAGAGCGGCGATGGGCTTGCCGACGAGGCGTGGGCGCGGCTGGTCGCAGAGATGGAGCTGACCTCGCTCGCGATCGGCCTCGAGCGGGGCGGCGCCGGCGCGAGCTTCGTCGAGGTCGGAGTCGCGCTCGAGGAGCTCGGGCGGACGTTGCTGCCCGTGCCATACCTGCCGACCGTCGTCGCCGCGGCCGCGCTCGAGCACGCGGACTCCGCCGCGGCGCGTTCGCTGCTGGAGCGGATCGTGGCCGGCGCCGCGGCCACGATCGCGCTCGAGGAGCCCGGCGCCGGTCTGCTCGCGCGAGGCGCCGGCGAGGATCTGCGCGTCGACGGCCTCGTCGAGCATGTGCTCGACGGCGCTCACGCGGAGCTCCTGCTGATCGCCGCCGAGCTCGACGGCGAGCCGGCGCTGCTCGCGGTGCAGGCCGGCGCAGACGGCGTCGCCGTCGAGCCGCACACGACCCTCGATCAGACGCGCCGTCAGGCGAGCGTCCGGCTCACCGGTGCCCGGGCCGTGCGCATCAGCTCGCCCGGCGAGGGCGCGGCGCTGCTCGATCGCGCCCGCGACGTGCTCGCCGTCGCGCTGGCCGTCGAGTGTGTCGGCGCAGCCGCGCGCTGCCTCGAGCTGACCGTCTCCTACCTCAAGGAGCGCGTCCAGTTCGGCCGCCCGATCGGCTCCTTCCAGGCGCTCAAGCATCGCTGCGCCGACCTCGCGGTGGCGCTCGAGTCGGCTCGGTCCACCGCCTACTACGCGATGTGGGCGGTCGATGGCGCGCCCGAGGAGCTGCCCATCCTGGCGCCGCTCGCGCAGGCGGTGTGCGTCGAGGCGTTTGCGCTGATCGCCGCCGAGACGATCCAGCTGCACGGCGGCATCGGCTTCACCTGGGAGCACGACGCGCATCTGTACTTCAAGCGTGCCAAGGCGACCGAGCTGCTGGGAGGCGGCACCCGAGCCCAGCGCAGGCTGGTGGGCGTCCGGGCGGGTCTGACCGGCGGCCCGAGCCGCCGATGAGCTCGCTCGATCTCGCAGCGCGGGTCGTGCTCGTCACCGGTGGAACGCGAGGCATCGGCGCGTCGATCGCCACGCGCTTCCTCGAGGAGGGCGCCGCGGTCACAGTCTGCGGGCGCAGCGCCCCGCAGGTGCTGCCGCGTGCCGGGAGCAGCGAGGCCAGGTTCGTGCAGGCCGACGTCCGCGACCCCGATCAGGCCCCGATGCTCGTCCAGGCTGTCACGGAGCGCTACGGCCGACTTGACGTCCTGGTCAACAACGCCGGCGGCACCTCGATGGGCGCGGCCGCGACGATGCCGCCCGCGGTTGCCTCCTCGGTTGTCTCACTCAACCTGCTCGCGCCGTTCTACGTCGCGCAGCTCGCCAACGCGGTGATGCAGGAGCAGCCGGACGGCGGCACGATCATCAACGTGGGCAGCGTCGCCGCGATCCGTCCCGCGCCCGGCACGGCGCTCTACGCCGCCGCCAAGGCGGGAGTGCTCTGCCTGACCCGCGCGCTCGCTCTCGAGTGGGGCCCGAAGGTCCGCGTCAACCAGGTGACGCCCGGCCTCGTGGAGACGGGCGGCTCGGCACGCCACTACGGCGGCGCATCGGGGCTGGCGGCCGTGCGCGAGACGATTCCGGGCGGCCGCATGGCGCGCCCGCGAGACGTCGCCGATGCGACCCTGCTGCTCGCCTCCCCGCTCGCGCGCTACGTAAGCGGTGCGGAGCTGCGCGTCGACGGCGGTGGCGAGGTCCCCGGCTGGCTCGTCGCGATCGCCCGCGCCGGCGACGCCGGCGACAGCTGAGACGCTCCGGCCGGGGCGGCGCGCTCAGTCGCTCGCGCGAGCGTGCCGGCGCTGGATGGTCGTGATGCCGACGGCCGCGATCAGGACGATCCCCTGGAAGATCTGGGGCGTCCACTCCGGCGTGCCTGCGAGCAGCAGCCCGACGCTGCCGGTGCCGATCATCAGGACCGCGACCACCGTGCCCCACGGGTTGAAGCGCCCCCCGCGAAACTGCGAGGCGCCGACGAACGCCGCCGAGAACGCGGGAATCAGGTATTCAGGGCCGATCGTGGGGTCCGCGGAGCCGATGCGCGAGGTCAGTGCGATCCCCGCGAACGACGCGAGCACGCCCGAGCAGATGAGCGAGATCGTGCGAATGCGCCCGACGCGCAGGCCGACGAGGCGGGCCACGTCGGGCCCGTAGCCCGCTGCATAGACATGACGTCCGAAAACCGTCTGCTCGAGCACGTAGCCGAGCACACACATCAGCGCGAGCATGTAGAGCACGGGCAGTTGCACGCCGGAGATGCTCGTGCTTGCAAGGTTGGTGAAGCTGCCCGACAGCTTCCCCGTGATGATCTGATCTCCGGAGACGCCAAGGGTGGCCGCGGCGATGATCGCCCCGGTGGCGAGCGTGCCGATGAACGAGTCGATCTTCATGCGCACGACGACCAGGCTGTTGAGCAGCCCGATCGCAACGCCCGCGCCGAGCGTCAGAATCACGGCAATCGCTGGGGAAACGCCGAGGTGGTTGAGCGTCCAGCCCGCGAAGACGCCGGCAAAGCCGATCGTCGCGCCGATCGAAAGGTCGAAGATCCCGGCCGCAAGCGGCAGCACGATGCTCAGCCCGGCGATCCCGGTGATCGCGTACTCGTTGAGCATGCTCTTCGCGGTCTGCGCCGTCGGGAAGAGCACCGGCTGCCAGATCGTGAAGGCGACGATCAGGACGATCCACACATAGACCGCTCCGATGTTGCGGAAGCTCAGTGGACGAGCCCAGCCGGCGAGGCGCCGGCGCCCCGCGGATGGTGGCTGTGCGAGTTGGACATCCGCTGACATGCGACTCCTCTTCTCCTTCCCCATACCAAGCAAGCGCTTGGCCAACACAATGCTAGACCTTCTCGCGAGCCGATGTCAAGGTCCCTGCTCCCGGTCGAGGTCCCTGCTCCCCCCGCCGGGCGGGCGCGGCGATCAGTCTGCGCGCGCCCGCGAGCGCGGCGAGGAGCTCCTCGCCGGCAGCGAGGTCGATCACCGGCAGCGGACCCAGCTCTGCGGCCAGCAGCCCGGCGTCCTTCATCAGCAGCTCGTCCAGGAGCTCGCCGAAGTTCTCCGCCATCCAGCTCGACCCCGAGCTCGACCGCACAAGCTCTGCGCACGTGGCCGCATCGACGCCCGCTGCGTCCGCCAGCGCGATGCAGCGCGCGAACGCGCAGGCGTTGAAGGCGCCGAGCGTGTTGTTCACGAGCTTCGCGACCGTCGCCTCGCCGTAGCCGGCAAACGTGAAGACGCGGCGCGCCAGAGTCGCTTCCAGGAACGCGACCTCCTGGGGGCGCGCCTGGTCGCCGCCGACCATGACGGTCAGCTCGCCGCGTTCCGCGGCGCCGCGCCCACCGGACACGGGCAGCTCGATCGTCCGCATGCGCCCGCTGGCGCGAGCGCCGAGGTCGCGGGCGAACGACGGCTCCAGCGTGCTCACCACGTATGCGACGAGCCTCTGCGCAGCCGGCAGTCCGCCGAGGGTGGAGAGGACCTGCGCGACCTGGTCGGTCATGCGCACGCAGACGAACACGCTCCCGACGTCGAGCCCGGCGAGCTCGCCGGCGTCGAGCAGCGCGTCACGACCGGTGCGCTCGCGCCAGAGCGCGCGGCGCTGCTCGGAGGCGTCCACGCCAATAGTCTGCGTGCCAAGCGCCACCAGCCGCGAGGCGATCGCCAGACCAAGATCGCCGAGGCCGACCACCGCCACCGGCTCGCCGGCGCCCGGCTCGCCAACACGCGGCGCGCCGGTACGCGGCCCAGTTGGTTGCGCTGTGTTCGGCATGCAGGTCCTCCCTCGATCGCGTGACCGCAGCAACCCTAGCAAGCGCTTGGTAGGGTGCGCCAGAGCATGGGCGGAGAGCAGGCTGATCGACCGGTCTTCTCGAACGGGACGATGTTCCCAAACGGGATCGACGCCGAGCGCGCGGCGGAGTACCGCCGGCGCGGCTGGTGGACGGACATGATGCTCGCCGACCACGTCGCGCGGCACGCCGCCGAGATCGGCGAGCGAGCCGCGTTCATCACGCCCGACGGTCGCCTGAGCTGGTCTGACTACGATGCCTGCTCGGACCGGCTCGCCCGCGCGCTGTCGAGCGCCGGTCTCGCGCACGGAGACCGCGTCGCGATCCAGCTCCCCGACGCGGCGACCGTGCACGTCGCGCTGCTGGCGTGCGAGAAGGCGGGCGTCGTGGCCGTCGGCGTGGGCTCGCGGGCGGGAGATCGCGAGCTGCGCCATCTGCTGCACAAGACCCGCGCCGGTGCGCTCGTATCCCACGAGGAGCACCGCGGCAGCTCGATGAGCGAGGCCTACGCCAGGCTCCGCGGCGAGGTCCCCTCGCTGCGTCACCACGTCGTCGTTCCCCGCTTCGAGCTGGACCGCGGCGGGCCGATCGTGATCGACGGCGCAGCAGTCGACGCAGACATGCAGGGTGGGTCCGGCGCCGGCGCGCGCGCCGACGCAGACGCGCAGGGCGGACCCGCCGGGCCGGCGGCCGCCCGGCGCCGGCTCGGGCCGGAGGACCTGTGGATGATCAACTCGACCTCCGGCACCACCGGCCTGCCGAAGTGCGTGATGCACGCCCAGAGCCGCTGGTGGTACTTCCATCTGTGCGCCACCGAGATGGCGGCGTTGACGCCGCAGGACGTCGTCATGGGAGCCGTGCCCACCCCGTTCGGGTTCGGCCAGTGGACGTCGCACTTCACGCCCTGCTACCTGGGCGCGCCGACGGTCGTGATGGAGCGCTTCAGCGCCGCGCTGACGCTCGAGCTGATCGAGCGCGAGCGCGTGAGCGTGCTCTGCGCCGTCTCGACCCAGTTCCGCATGCTGCTGGGCGATCCGGCCATCCACGAGCGCGACGTCTCCTCGCTGCGAGTGATGTTCACGGGCGGCGAGGCGATTCCATATGAGCCGGCCAGCCGGTTCGAGGAGCTGACCGGGGCGAGGATCCTCAACGTCTATGGCTCCAACGAGAGCGGCTTTGCGACCGGCACGCGCCTGACCGACGATCGCGAGCGGCGGCTGCGCACCGCCGGGCGCGTGATGGCGGGGACCGAGCTGCGCCTCTATGACGCGGGCGTCGAGGTCACGGGCACTCGTCGCGGGCAGCCGGGGACGCGTGGGCCGGCTATGTGCCTGGGCTACTTCGAGGATCCTGCGGCGAACGAGGAGCTGTTCACGCGCGATGGATTCGTGCTGCACGCCGACGTCGTCGAGCTCGACGAGGATGGCTACCTGTCGGTGGTCGGCCGCAAGTCCGACATCATCATCAGAGGGGGGAAGAACATCAGCGCCCCGCAGGTCGAGGAAGAGGTCTCCGCGCACCCGCGCGTGACGCTCGCGTCCGCCGTGGCGATCCCCGACGAGATCTTCGGCGAGCGCGTATGCGTGTACGTCGAGCTGCT
This sequence comes from Solirubrobacteraceae bacterium, assembly GCA_050012835.1. Lineage (GTDB taxonomy): Bacteria > Actinomycetota > Thermoleophilia > Solirubrobacterales > Solirubrobacteraceae > Palsa-744. The sequence goes on from JBEKGK010000026.1 coordinate 32,804, forward strand.
CGACCACGGCGAGTTGGAGCTCGCCGAGCTCGTCGAGTTCCTGATCTCCCACGGCACGTCCAAGGAGTGCCTGCCGGAGCGCCTGGTGGTGGTCGATGAGATCCCCCGCTCCTCCGGCGGCAAGATCGCCAAGGGCGCGCTGCGAGAGGCCGCCGCGAAGCTGGTAGGCGATTGACGCCGCGGACGGGCGGAGCTAGGCTGATATCGGCCAAGCGCTTGCTTGGTATGCGAGAGCGGCTGCAAGCCACGATCCGAGGCACCACGCGATGAGCACTTCGACTTCCTCCGACATCCCGCTCGTAGCGGTCGAGCACCTGTCCAAGACGTTCCCCGGCCAGCGTGCCCTCGACGACGTATCCTTCCAGATCGCCCGCGCGGAGATACACGCGCTCGTCGGTGAGAACGGATCGGGCAAGTCGACGCTGATCAAGGTCCTGTGCGGCTTTCACCGTCCCGATCCCGGCGGCACCGTGCTGATCGAGGGCGAGCCGCTCGAGGAGGGCTCGGCGATCGACGCGACCCGTCGCGGGCTGCGCTTCGTCC
>JBEKGK010000027.1:0-32024 GCA_050012835.1 Solirubrobacteraceae bacterium
CCACGGCTCCGCCGCCGAGCGCCAGCAGGATCGCCTCGAACAGGAACTGCGCGCGGATCTGGCCCTTCGTGGCTCCGAGCGCGCGGCGCAGGCCGATCTCCGAGCGGCGTTCGAGCACGGAGATGACCATGATGTTCGCGACGCCGACCGCGCCGACGAGCAGCGCGACCGCGCCGAGCCCGAGGAACAGGCCGTTGAGCGCGCTCTTGGCCTCAGCGCGCGCGACGAGCGTTGCGGACGGCTGGCTGACGTCGACTTCGTTGGGAGCTTCCGGGTCGGCCGTTTGTGCGAGCACCGACTGCACGGCCGCGACCTGATCGGTTTGCGCGCGCACGTAGAGCATGTTGGGGTGCCCGTTTGAGGCGAGGTACTTCTTGGCGGCGCGGAAGCCGACGAGTACCGAGCTTTCGATTTCGGGCGTCAGTTCGGCCGGGCCGAGGACGCCGGCGAGGTAGAACCATTGGTGGGCGACCCAGATCCGCTCGCTGGGGTACAGGCGGTCGATTCCGAGGCGCTGCGCGGCGGTGAAGCCGAGCACGGCAACCGGCTCGGTGGCGGTTGCCGCGTTCAGGTAGCTGCCGCGGATCACGTGCACCCCGAGCGAAGCCGGCAGGTTGAGGCTTGCGGCCTCGACGCTCAACGCGTTCGTGTCGATCGCGGGAACCAGCGGCGTCCGATAGACACTCGCGCTGATCTTGGCGGTCTCGGCGACGCTCGTGACGGGATCGATGCGGGCGATCATCGCGGGCGCTACGAGCGGCAGCTCGCTGGTCTTGCCGGTGAGGCCCTGGCCGTTGGTGACCGTCAACAGGTTCGTCCCGAGCCGATCGATCTGGCTGAGCAGCCCGGCCTGGCTCGATGACGAGAGACCGAGCACGGCGACGATCGCAGCGACGCCGATCGCGATCCCGAGCGCGGAGAGCCCGGCGCGCAGCCGCCGCGTGCGCAGGCCGACGCTCGCGACCCGCGCGAGATCGGATGCGCGCAGCCTGCGGGGCGCAAGCTCCGCGGCGGCGCTCACGGCTGCTGTCCGGGTGCTGCGTTGACGAGCGCGAACGCCGCCGGCCTGACGTGCTCGACGCTCGCCGTGACGATGTAGCCGCCCGCCCGGCGATTCGCGGTGAACGCGGGAGCGACGGCGATCCCGCAGGCGTCGGTCGTGATCGTGACGCGGCGCGCGTGCCTGATCTGGGAACCAGATTTTTTAGAGTTCTGCGTGCGCGTGGTGAAGCGTCCGCTGGGCCCGCGCGCGGGGGCCGTGAAGGTGACGGGCGCGCCGGGCACAGGGTCCTTCTCGGCATCGGTGACGGTGACCGCCAGCCGCAGCGGGAAGCTGGTTCCCGCCGGGGTGGACTGGAACGCGCCGACTCCGGCCATGACCCTGATGGGCGCGCCGGCGGGGCTGGCGGGCGTGAGGCCCATGCAGGCGCTGAGGAGCAGCGATGCGAGCACGCTCATCGGCGCGCCGCTCCCGGCTCGCCGCTGTCGGCCACGATCCGGCCGTCGAGCATCTGCACCCGGCGGGGGAGACTGGCGGCCAGCTCGCGGTCGTGGGTGATCACGACGATCGTCGCGCCTTCACCGTTCAGCTCTTCGAGCAGCGCGACGATCGCGGCGCCGGCGACACTGTCGAGGTTGCCGGTGGGCTCGTCGGCGAGCACGATCGCGGGGCGTCCGACGAGCGCCCTTGCGATCGCCACGCGCTGGCGCTCGCCGCCGGAGAGCCTGCTCGGGCGAAAGCGCACGCGCTCGGCCAGCCCGACCCGCGCGAGCGCTTCAGCCGCGTGTTCGCGGCGCTCGCTCGCACTCGCGCCGGCGTAGAGCAGCCCGTCCGCCACGTTCTCGAGCACGGTCGAGTGCTCGGCGAGGAAGAACTGCTGGAAGACGAAGCCGATCCGGGTCGCGCGCAGCGTCGCGAGCTCTCGATCCGAGCAGGCGGCGACGTCGAGGCCGGTGATCGAGACGGTTCCCGAGCTGGGGCGCTCGAGCGTGCCGATCACGTGCAGCAGCGTCGTCTTGCCCGAGCCCGACGGGCCGACGATCGCCACGAGCTCGCCCTCGCTGACGGCGAAGCTCACGTCTCGCAGCGCATAGACCGGCGGCTCGGCGCCGTAGGTCTTGCTGACGTCGCGCAGCTCGAGCACCGGCGCCGCGTCGGCGAGCTGATCGGCAACGGCGACGGCGAGCATCGTGGGGGGGAGGGAATCCTCGAGCGGGCTCACGTTGCGGGGACCACCACGCGCTGGCCGGCCGCCACGCCGTCGCCGCTTACCTGCACGAGCCCTTCGGCGTCATCGAACAGGCCGAGCGTGACCGCCTCCAGGCGATGCACATGACCTTCGACGACCTCGACCGCGTAGCCGCCGCCGGCGAGCGCGAGCAGCGCATCGACCGGCACGACCAGCGCGCTCGGGACGTTGGCGGTGGTGATCGACACGCTCACCGGCGCCTCGTCCAGGTGTCCGGTCGCGCTCGGGTCGCGCAACGCGACGTCTACTTCGATCGTCGCCCCGCCTTCTTCTCCTTCCGGGCCGCCCCCGCCACCTTCGCCGCCTTTCGTGGACGGTGATTTCGCGACGCTGCCGACGGAGCTCACGACCCCGGGCGTCGTTTCGTTGTTGGGCAGCGTGATCGAGACGCTGTCGCCGACCTTGACGCTGGACTGCTCGGAGGCGGCGAGCGCGATCGTGACCTGGGGAGTCGTCGAGCTGATGCCGAGCACCGGCCCGGGTGCCACGTTCGCACCGACGGTGGGCGTCACGCTCGTCACGAGCACCGGTCCCGGCTCGAACACCACCGAGCCGAGCGCCAGCTCCCCGGTGACGCTCAACCCGTGTGCGGACTGGAACGCCCGCACAGCCGCTTCGGTGGCGGCCGTGAACGCGTCGCCGCTGAGGCCGGTTGCGTAGCCGAGCGCAGCCAGGTTCGCGTTCAGCGCGGCCACGTCACGGCCGGCGGACATGCCCGCGACGAACGCGCCCGAAGGCACCACCGAGCCGTACAGCAGGATCACGGGCTGGTCGCTTACCTGATAGAGGCTCTGCCCACGGGCGATCACCTGGCCGACCGCGGGGAGCATCGTGAACGTCGAGCTCTGGCCGTAGGCGGCAACCGAGATGCGCGCCGCGGACACGGCCGCCTCGGCGCTCGCGAGTGCCTTTTCCGCGGAGGAGATCGACGCGCGGTCGCCGGCGAGCTTCGCCTCATCGCTGCTCGAGCTCTGCGCATCGCTTGCGACGCTCTGTGCGTCGCTCGCGCACAGGCCCGAGCCTGCGTCGGACGAAGCGGCGTCGCTGGGCGTGCCTTCGCCGCTCGCCGGTGACCCGGTGGACCCGCCAGGCGTGCCGCCGGCGCCCGGCGAGCTCCCTGCGGATGCGCTTTCGGCGGCGCTGTCACCCGCGCAGTCCACCGCCATCTTCTCGCGGGCGGCGCTGACAGTCGCCTGCGCTCCCGCGAGCGTCGCGCGGTCGGCCGCCAGCGAGGCCCGCGCGCTTTGCAGCATACCCTCGCCGCTGCTGACGGACTGCTCGGCCTGTTGTACAGCGGACGGCGGCGTGCCTGCCGGCATGCGGATGCTCGACGAGCCCGCGTAGCCGAGCGTCGCGCTGACCTGCGTCTGCGATGAGAGTTCCCGTTGGGTCACGGTCGCAAGCGAGGTCGGCGTCGCGTTGTCGCCGACGCCGCTCGGCTTCGCCGGGCCGCCGAACGGGTCGGTGACGATCAATGCCACAGCGGCCGCGACGAGCACCAGCGCGATCCCGGCGAGCGTGGTGCGCCGCGAGCTCATGTGCCCGTGCCCGCGCCGCCGGCTCGCCGTGCTTGGCGCCATCCCGTCGAACTCGTCGTCGAGCTCGCCACGCTCACTAGTGATTTCCGTGCAGGCCGCCGGGGATCAGCGATCGACAGGCTTCCTCGGCCGCGTGAGCCTGCGGCGAATTCAGGTTGAGTCCCTTGTGTGAGACGTGCACGCCGCCGCCGGAGAACGTCGGGTCTGGGAAGTTGGGGATGCCGTGAGTGCGGATGCACGCCGCCGCCTTCAGGTACTCGGACTGTTCCTGCGGGCTGATCTGGTGATTGGAGTCTTCTCCCGGACCACCACCGGGCAGCAGCTTGCGGCAGGCTTGCTGCGCCGAGTTGAAGTGGGGATTGCTCGAGATCGACGGATTGATCCCGATTGCCACCTTGACTTCGTTGCCGTTGGTCGAAACTTTCGGGTCGGGGAAGTTGGGAACCCCGTGTGCGCGCACACACGCCGAGTACGCCACAGCCTGGCTGTCGGGCGATGCCGCGCCCGCCGAGCCGCCGCTGGAGGAGCCCGCGGAACTGCTCCCGCCGCTGGAGGAGGCCGAGGAACTGCTCGAAGCGGTGCTCGACTTCGTGCTCGACCCCAGATGCGCGACGTCCGAGCTCGGCGAGTTGCTGCCACAACCGGCGATGAGCAGCGCCGCCGCCACCAGCGTCGTCGCCGCAATCGCCGTTCGCCATGGTCGGCCCAGTCGGTTTGCGGCCTGCGGCTCTGTGATCGTCTGTGTCGCTTTCATCTCGTCTCTCCTTGCGCCGGCTGGATGCTTGAGTGCACGGCGTTTGTACGAGATGGCCGGTTACACTACGGTGTCAGGGCCTGTAACCGCGCTGTAACCAAAAATGCGCCACGCTGCGTGGTCCATGCGAGTGCTACTGGTGGAGGATCACGCTGAGCTGGCCGAGACGGTCGCCACCGGCCTGCGCCGCGAGGGCATGGCGGTCGACGTCGCGCTCGACGGCCACGACGCGCTCGCCCACCTCGCGCTCACCGACTACGACGTGCTCGTGCTCGACCGTGACCTCCCCGGCGTGCACGGCGATCAGATCTGCCGCTCGCTGGTGAGCGAGAAACGCGACGGCAGGATCCTGATGCTGACCGCCGCCGGCTCGATCGAAGATCGCGTCGACGGCCTCAGCCTCGGAGCTGACGACTACCTGCCCAAGCCGTTCGCGTTCGCCGAGCTGGTGGCGCGCGTGCGGGCGCTCGCCCGCCGCTCCGGCGCGCCGTTGCCGACGGCGCTCGTGCACGGCGACCTGCGCGTCGATCCCGCCAACCGCCTCGTCAGCCGCGGCGGTCAGCGCCTCGCGCTCAGCCCCAAGGAGCTCGCCGTGCTCGAGTACCTGCTCGGCGCCGAGGGTCGGGTCGTCTCAGCCGAGGAGCTGCTGGCGCGCGTGTGGGACGAGAACGCCGATCCGTTCACGACGACCGTCAAGGTGACGATCAGGCGCCTGCGCACGAAGCTCGGCGAGCCGCCGCTGATCGAGACCGTGCCGCGCGGCGGCTACCGGATCTGAGCCTGGCCGTGAGCGCCCCCGACACGCTCCAGGCGAGGGCCGGCGATCTGCGATCGCCCCGGCGGCTTCTTCGTCGGCGCCGGCTGCGCCTTCCCCGCTACACGATCCGCCTGCGCCTCGCCGTGCTCTACGGCGGCGTCTTCCTGATCACGGGAACCCTGCTGCTCGCGCTCGTCTTCCTAACCGTGCGCCACTCATCGCACGGCACGATCGTCTCCGCGCAGGCGGCCGTCGCGAGGCTCGTCGAACGACATAGCGGCCAGGTGGCGCCGCCGGGAGCGACGCTGTCGCCGACGCCCGAAGGCCTCGCGATTCAACACGCACGCGCCCAGGCCCACCAGCTCGGGGCGGTGGCGGTCAACGTCAGCAACAGCGACCTGCATCAGCTGCTGATCGGGTCTGCCATCGCCCTGGCATTCATGGTGGTCGCCTCGATGGCGCTGGGATGGCTGCTCGCCGGCCGCGTGCTGCGTCCGCTGCAGGTGATCACCACGGCGGCCCGCGAGATCTCCGCCTCGAACCTGTACGAGCGCCTCGCGCTCGACGGCCCCGACGACGAGCTGCGCGAGCTGGGCGACACGTTCGACGAGCTGCTCGGGCGCCTCGAGTCCTCGTTCGAGTCTCAACGCCAGTTCGTGGCCAACGCCTCGCATGAGCTGCGCACGCCGCTGACCCTCGAGCGCGCGATCCTCGAGGTGACGCTCGCCGACCCAACGGCAAACACGACCTCACTGCGCGCGGCGTGTGAGCGGGTGCTCGCGATCGGCGAGCAGCAGGAGCGGATGATCGACGCGCTGCTGACCCTGGCGCGCAGCGAGCGCGGCTTGGAGCGCCGCGAGCCTCTGGCGCTCGACACGGTCGCCGGCGAGATCCTGCGCGAGCGGCGTGAGGAGATCGCGCGGCGCGGCCTGCGCCTCGACGCCACGCTCGAGCACGCCAGCACGACAGGCGACCCACGCCTGGTCGAGCGGCTCGTGGCGAACCTGCTCGACAACGCCATTCACCACAACACCGCCGGCGGCTGGGTCGCAGTCACGACGGCGATCGATGCCGGCGAGGCTGTGCTGACGGTCGCCAACAGCGGGCCGGTGATTCTCCCCGAGGAGGTCGAGCGGCTGCTGCGGCCGTTTCATCGGCTCGGCGCCGATCGCGTCACGCATGGCGACGGTCACGGTCTCGGCCTGTCGATCGTCGCCGCCATCGCCACGGCCCATGGGGCGAGGCTCAGCGTGCACCCGCAGCCCGAGGGTGGCCTGCGGGCAGAGGTGCGCTTCAGGAACGTCTAGCCAGAGGCGGATATTGCCGCTGGTTGTCCGCAGTGCCCGCTCTACCGCGGGAGGCGGAATGGCAGTGGCGGAGAATGCCCCTCGATCCTCGTCAATGACGACGAAAGGCAACAGCCGCCTGAACGGCCTGCTCTAGAGTCAGCATGGTGCTGCTCGAGCATTGGTTGCCCACGCCGGTTCCAACGAGGTGCGCCTGTCATCACGATGCGACATCGAGATCCGGGATATGAGCGAGATCAGGGATAAACGATGACCGAGGCGTCGACCGAACCATCGGCGGAGCTGTCCATCCCCGTGCTCAGTCACCGCCGTGTGCTCACGATCATCGGCGCGCTGATGCTCGGGATGTTCCTGGCGGCTCTCGATCAGACGATCGTCTCGACCGCGCTGCCTACGATCGTTGCCGACCTCCATGGTGCGTCGCACCTCGCCTGGATAGTCGTCGCCTATCTGCTCACCGCGACCGTCTCGACACCGATCTGGGGCAAGCTCGGCGACCAGTACGGGCGCAAGTTCTTCTTCCAGGCGGCGATCGTCATCTTCTTGTGCGGCTCGGCGCTGTCGGGACTCAGCCAGAGCATGACCGAGCTGATCGCGTTCCGGGCCGTTCAGGGCCTCGGGGGCGGTGGGTTGATGGTCGGTGCTCAGGCGATCGTCGGCGACGTCGTCTCTCCCCGCGAACGCGGTCGCTACCAAGGACTGTTCGGGGCAGTGTTCGGTGTGGCGAGCATCATCGGTCCCCTACTCGGGGGTATCTTCGTCGACCAACTCTCCTGGCACTGGATCTTCTACATCAACCTCCCGGTCGGCGCCGCCGCGCTCGCAGTCGTGGCGATCCAGGTTCCAGGCAACCTCCGTCGCGTCCACCACGTCATCGACTATCTCGGCACCGCCGTGCTGATGCTCTCGGCGAGTTGCCTCGTGCTCTTCACGAGCCTCGGTGGCACGACATATCCCTGGGGCTCGCCAACGATTATCACCCTCGGGGTTGCCGGAGCGGTACTGCTCGGCATCTTCGCTCTCGTGGAGCGAGGTGCGACCGAGCCGGTGTTGCCGTTGCATCTCTTCTCGATTCGCGCGTTCTCGGTCGTTAGCCTCGTCGGCTTCATCGTCGGCTTTGCCATGTTCGGCGCGATCACCTACCTGCCCGTGTTCTTCCAGATCGTGCACGGCGAGTCGCCAACGGCCTCCGGCCTGCAGCTGTTGCCCCTCCTGGTCGGCCTCATCATCTGCTCCACCGGATCAGGGATAGTCATCAGCAAGACCGGCCGCTACCGAGCTTTCCCGATCGCCGGGACCGCGCTTATCACCGTCGCGCTGTTGCTCCTATCACAGGTTGGGATCGGGACGAGCTTGATCGTCGCAGCGCTGTACATGTTCGTGCTCGGCGTGGGCCTCGGCTGCGTCATGCAGGTGCTCGTGCTCATCGCGCAGAACGCGGTTCCCTATTCGGAGCTCGGAGTCGCCACCTCGGGCGCGACGTTCTTTCGATCAATCGGGGGATGCTTCGGTGCTGCGATCTTCGGTGCCATCTTTTCGAACGTTCTCGTCGGCAACCTGGTGAGTCACCTCGGCACTGCGAAGCTGCCAACGGGACTGTCGAGCTCGAGCATCACACCGGCCATCCTGGACAAGCTTCCGCAGGCAGTCCATCACGGCGTTGCCGCCGCCTACGCGGAGTCCATCCAAACGGTGTTCATGATCGCCGCGCCAATCGGCTTTATCGCGTTCCTCGCGTCCTGGCTGATACCCCAGATGGAGCTCCGGAAGGGAGTGGGCGCATCTCTGGGCCCCCCATCGGACGCTCTGGCTACGCCATCCGATCTGGTGGAGCGTGGACCAGTAGGGACAGTGGCCACACGGCGCGCAACGCCAACGGAGATCGCCTGACCTATTGTCCTCGCAGCCGCTTACCAACCAAGCGGGCGTCTCGCGGTAGACACCTGACACTGTCGTTGCGGACGATCTCCGAGCGCCTCGGCTGAGGACGGGCAGACGCCTGCTTCGCGCGGCGTAAGCGATCATGTCGCGAGCCCGCGCTGCTACGACTGGAGTTCGTCCAGAGCGGTCACGTGATTAGCACGCGCCGTGTAGCGCTCGCACGGGCGAAGCAGGCGCCCTGCTTTCCGCGCAAAGCATGGTGCTTGTCATGAGCCGCGTGGCTGTCGATACCGGCTCTCGCCTCGTCCAGGCACCGAAGATCGCCATTCCGTGAATCGCAATGGTTGCGAGGTATTGACGGTCCCACAGCTTTTTGGAAGACTGATCCGCGATGCGCTGGGAAGGGGGACTTGGGCGATTCGGCCGTGCCGCGTGCCGGCTCGTTCGGGCAGCCGCGTCGAAGGGCAAGCGGCGTCGGGCATCCGCTGGGGGCGCAGGCGAAGCTGCGAATGGCGCCGCATCCGACGACAAGGGCCTACAGGTCGTCTCGGCGACCGATCGCTATGAGGCGTCAAAATGGACTGGGAAGACGTTCAGGCGGGCGCTGCTCTGCGGCGAGCGCCCTCCGCCGATCCCGTCCTGGACCGGAGTCCTCGAGGAGCCCGAGGCGGGCAAGATCGGGATCGCCTGCTCCGGCGGCGGGATCCGCTCCGCCGCGTTCGGGCTCGGCGCGCTGCAGGTCCTGCAGGACGAGAACGTGCTCTCGCAGGCGCGCTACCTGGCGGGCGTCTCGGGCGGCTCCTACGTAGCGGCGGCGTTCTGCATGGTGCGCAAGACGTGGGAAGGTGAGGAGGCGCCGCAAGAACCGGACAAAAAGTGGCACGCGCGGTCGCTGCTTGCGCGATGGCAGACGCCGGATGGCGAGACGGCGCTAGAGGGCTGGAGGCGGCTGGTGCCGCGTCGGCGGCCCCTCGGGCCTGAGCCCGAAGGCGCCACGGCGGGCTGGGATGACTCAAACCCGCATGAGATCGCGCGCCACCCGCCGTTCTTCCTGGGCTCCCCCGAGGAGCAGTACCTGCGCAACCGTAGCTCCTACCTCGCTCCGGGCGCGTTTGGCAAGATCGAGCTCGGCTACCGGCTGTTGCTCGGCATGACCCTCAACCTGCTCTTCATCGGCGCCGGGCTGGCTGCGGCCGCGTGTCCGCTGGCGCTGCTCTACGGCTGGCTGTACCCGTCGTTGATCGCGCACCTCGTCCACGGCGGGCTGTGCATGCGAGTGCCCCCGAAACCGGTGGGCGGCGAGAAATATCGCAACGCGCTGTGCGAACTGCTGCCGCTGAACCTGCCCACGGAGCTGTGGATGGCGCTCGCGGCGCTGGCCGGCGTTGCGCTGTTCCTCGGCGGGGCCTCGATCCTCTGCTACCGCTGGCGGGCGTTCGTCACGATGGTCCTCGAGGTGTGGTCGCTGCGCCTGCTGCTGGTCGCCTTCATCGGGGGGTTCATGCTGATCGGGCTGCCCGTCCTGCTCTCGCTGTTCCGGGCATGGGGCACCGCGATGCCAAACAAAGTCACGCATCTGGCCGACGGGCTGAACCTCCCCGAGCACCACCCCTATCGCCCGAAGGCAACCGGTGGCACCTCGTTCGGCACGGCCGCGGTGGCCGGCGCGGGCGGGGTGGCCACGCTCGGCGGCGCGGTGCTGCTGCAGCTGCGCGCGGATTGGACGGCGGCTCGGAAAGTGCTTGCCGAGGCCGGGACCGCACAGAAATGGTACGCGAAACTGGCGCCTGCGGTGCGTCGCATTCTGGCCTACCTGATCGCCGGACTGGCCGGGCCGGTGCTCGCGCTCGCGCTCGTCGTCGAGGTGATGTCGCTTGTGCTCAACACCGAAGCCGACTGGGTGCGCTGGGTCATCGCCGGTGGAGCACTCGGGGGCTTTCTCATCGCCTACACGTTCGCCGACATGACGACGTGGTCGCTGCACTCCTTCTACCGGCGCCGCCTGTGCTCGGCGTTCGCCCTCAAGCGCGTCGCCCGCGAGCGCAAGCCGGGGAACCCGGTTGAGACGGAGAGCCGCATTGAGCCCAGGAATCCGGTCGCGCCTGCGAATCCGCGTGACGGCGGGGACGCGAACACGGCGGAGGAACGGTGGGATCCCCCGATTGCAGACGTGGAGTCGGGCAAGGCGGTCGAGCGCAACTACCGCCGGGCGGTCACGATCTCGAGAACGGGGATCCCGCCGGACGCCGACGGACAGCAGGCGTGGCCTACGCTGCTCGTTTGCGCGGCGGCCAACATCTCCGACAATGCGGCGACGCCGCCCGGACGTGGGGTCACGAGCTTCACGTTCAGCGCGAGCACGACGGGAGGGCCGCTCGTCGGCGCCGTGCCCACGAGCGAGCTGGAGCAGATGTGCGACAAGGCCCGGCTGAGGTACTTCACGCTGCCGGCGGCGGTGGCCATGTCCGGCGCGGCGCTTTCGCCCTCGATGGGCAAGATGACGAAGGGCCCGCTGCGCTTGCTGATGGCGCTCGCCAACGTCCGCCTCGGTGTGTGGGTGCCGAACCCGCGGAGAATGAAGAACCCGCGGCGCGGCAAACGCGGGGCCAACCTTGGCTTCGCCACGCCGCGAGCCTCCTACCTGCTGCGCGAGCTGCTCGGCATGAACCCGCTTAACGCGCCCTACCTATACGTGACCGACGGCGGCCACTATGAGAACCTCGGCCTGGTGGAGCTCCTCAGGCGGGGATGCACCGAGATCTACTGCTTCGACGCGAGCAACGATAACTTCGACGCGATCGGGGACGCGGTCGCGCTGGCGCGTAGTGAGCTCGGGGTCGAGGTCGACGTGAAATGCAAGGACATGGAACCTGACGCTAAGACGGGACGTGCATCGAAGGACTGCGTGTCGGCCGAGATCAAATACCCGGGCAAGAACGCGCCTGCCGCGACGCTCTACTACGCGAGGCTCGTGATGACCGACGAGGTACCGGCGGACGTCATCGCCTACCATCGCGCTGACCCGCACTTCCCGCACGACCCCACGACCGATCAGCTCTACACCGACCAGCGCTTCGAGGCCTACCGTGCGCTTGGCGCCAACACGGCCCGCAGCGCGCTGGCGCAGCGTGATACGAGCCAGGCCGAGGGATGCTGCCGCCGATTGCCGGCAAGGGGCTGACGCCTCCTCGCCGGCCGGCTGATCGAGATCCTCCGCTCGAGAGACGTCGGCGCGCGCGCCGGATGCAAGAATCGCGGATGCAGTCGGGCCTCGCCGGATTCGGACTTGGTGTCTTCGTGGCGCTCCAGCTAGGGCTGGTGTCTCTGTTCCTGATCCGCTCGACGCCCCGGCCACCATGAGCGCATCGCCAGGACTCATGCCCCGGTTGAATAGCCCCGAGTTCCTTGGAGGCGGTCCAGCTTGGCCGGCGGACCGGACCACCAGCCGCATCAGTTGCACGTAAGCGTTGTCTCGTCCAGGTCCGCACTACTCCTTCGCGTGGGCAAAGCAGGTGTCTCGATCGACCCTCGGCGGATGGCTGCTCTGGACGATTAGCAAAGCGCGAAAAGCCGTGATCGCGCACGACTGCTTTCGCGTGATGGCGATCGTAGGATGCTCGAGCCTGCACCGGGCGGGGGCTATATCGCGTTGTCCGACGCGGGCGGTTAGACGGTCTGCGGCTCGCGGTCGCGTGCCGGGGCGCACAAGCCGTGCAGGATCAGCTCGAGATGGCGACGCCAGTTCGCGCTGCCGGGTTGGAAGTACATCGTCGATGTGATCCCGCACATGATCATCGCGAAGTCGTCGAAGCTGAGCCCCTCGCGGACCGCGCCGGCGGCGATCGCGCGGCGGATGATCCGCGTGACGACCTTCGCGAGCGCCGCCTTCTGCTCATCGATGCCCTCCCACTCGAGCTGGTTGGAGCCCATCATCGCGAGCTGAAAGCCCATGTCGCCCTCGACCGCTTCGGCGGAGCTGCGCATGACGCTCTCGAGCGCCTCGAGCGGATCGGGGATGTCCTCGGCGAGCGTGGCGATCTGCGCGAACTCCTGGAAGCGGTCGCGCACCATCGCGGTCAGCAGCGCGTCCTTGGTGGGGAAGTGCCGGTACACGGTGCCGATGCCCACGCCGGCGTGTGCGGCGATCTCGTCCATCTGCGCCTGAGCGCCCTCGCGGGCGAACAGCTCGCGGCCGGCGGACATGATCCGCTCGCGGTTGCGCTGTGCGTCGGCTCGGAGTGTGCGGTGATCTGTGGACATGACCTTGACAAACGGAATCTTAGCTCCGTATGATGAGCAATGCAAGTGGAACCGTACTTCCGCTTCCGCATCATCCTTCCGCCCGCATGACCACGAGAGGACACCATGACCATCAAGCAGACACACTCGGCGGTGCAGCGATGAGCGCCTGGCGGTCGCTGAGCGCGACTCCCGACCTCAGCTCCAAGCGCGGCAAGGACCTCGCGCTGGTGCTCCTGGCGATGACGCAGTTCGTGATCGTGATCGACGCTTCGATCGTCAACGTCGCGCTGCCGTCGATCGGCGCGCACCTGCACTTCTCCCGCGATGACCTCTCGTGGGTCGTAAACGCATACACGCTCACATTCGGCGGATTTCTGCTGCTCGGCGGACGTCTCGCCGACCTGCTCGGGCGCAGGCGCATGTTCATGCTCGGCCTCGTGCTGTTCTCGCTGGCCTCGCTCGGCGGCGGCCTCGCCCAGTCGGAGGCGTGGCTGATCGGCGCGCGCGCCATCCAGGGCCTCGGCGCAGCGATCGTCTCGCCGGCGGCGCTGTCGATCATCACGACCACGTTCGCCGAGGGCGCCGAGCGCAATCGCGCGCTGGGCATCTGGGGCGCCGTCGCCGGCGCCGGCGGCGCCGCGGGCGTGCTGCTCGGCGGCATCCTCACGAGCGGACTGAGCTGGCGCTGGGTGCTGTTCGTGAACGTCCCGATCGGCATCGCCGCGGCCACGCTTGCTCCCCGGCTGCTGCTCGAGAGCCACGCCGAAGACGGCACCGAAGGCTTTGACATCCCCGGCGCCGTGACGGTCACGGCGGGCCTCGCGCTGGGCGTCTACGCGGTCGTCGACGCCGTCAACGTCGGCTGGGGCTCGACCGGCACTCTGCTCCGGCTCGCCGGCTCGGTCGTCCTGCTCGCGGCGTTCGTCGCGATCGAGCGCCGCCAGCGCCACCCGCTGCTGCCGTTCTCGATCTTCCGCCTGCGCACGCTGCGCGGAGCGGACGTCGTCGGCCTGCTGATCGGCATGTCGCTGTTCTCGATGTTCTTCTTCATCTCGCTGTACCTGCAGGACGTCCTGCACTTCTCGGCGATCAAAGCCGGGCTCGCCTACCTGCCGCTGGCGACGGGCATCATCATCTCCGCCGGCGTCGGCTCCCAGCTCGTGACACGCATCGGCTTCAAGCCGGTCCTGACCGGCGGTCTGCTGCTGATCGCGGCCGGCCTGGTGTGGTTCTCACGCGTGCCAGCGCCCGGCGGGTCCTTCAGTGCGGACGTGCTGGGCCCGTCGCTGCTCGCCGCATTCGGCCTCGGGTTCTCGTTCGTGTCGGTGACGATCGGAGCGATGACGGGGACCAAGCCGCACGAGGCCGGGCTCGCGTCGGGACTGATCAACACCTCCCAGCAGGTCGGCGGCGCGCTCGGCCTCGCGATCCTCGCCACCGTCGCCAACAGTCGCACTCAAAGCCTGCTGAGCGCCGGGGTGCACAGCTCCTCAGTCGCTCTCACGAAAGGCTTCGACCGAGCCTTTCTCGTCGGCGCCGGCTTCGCGATCGTTGGCGCGATCCTCACCACGCTCCTGATCTCCACGCGCGACAGCCGCGAGCAGGCCGCGGCCGCGCGGAGCGGCGAGCTCGAGACGGTCGCGGTGTAGAGCGCGGCGGGCGGTCTACGAGGTCGATCGGTTGGACTTGCCGAGGCGTATGTGGTTGCCAGTGCCGAGTCGACTGGGGTCGGGTCGATCCTGTCCTTCGATCGCTCGATCGATCGCGCCAAGACGGTCTCGCGCATCGAGCCCCGGCCCGAGCAGACCTAGTCCCGTGCGTGCAGGATCCCGCCCCAGTCGGCGGGATCGACGTCGGCGAGCGTCTGCGAGAACGTCCACTGGTGGCCGGCGTGGTCTTCGGCCGTGTACTGGCGCTCGCCGTACATGTGGTCCGTCGGCTCCTCGACGATGCGCGCGCCGTGCGCTCGCGCGCGCTCGCGGTGGGCGTGCACGTCGTCCACGCGCACCATCACCGACTGCGTCACCTCGTCCGGCCGCGGCGGACGGCGACTGCCGCGAACGTCGCCGAGGATCACCGCGCCGTCGCCGACGTTGAGCTGTGAGCGGTGGTTCTCGCCGATCTGCAGGCGCTCGACGAACCCGAACGCGGCGGTCAGCCACGCGACAGCCTCGCGCACTTCCGGGTAGATGAGAACCGGGACGACGGTGGCGGCGGGGATCGAGCGGTTGGGCTGCACGCTGATCGAGAGACTACTTCTGCTTGCCCGCCCAGCCGATGATTGCGCGCGAGGGCCTGATGACGGTGCCGTCGGCGAGCTTGAGCGCGGGCAGCTTGGTCGACCCGGTCGCCTCCCGCAGCTCCTCGCGCGACCCTTTGCGCAGGAACGGTATGGGGCTGCCGTGGCCGGCGACGACGGTGTCGTAGTCGACGTTGGTGGCGCGCAGCGCCTCGTGCGCGCGGCGGCAGGGGTGCATGCGCGGACCTTCGTCGTTGCCGTGACAGACGAACAGCGTGGGCTTGTCGGCCATGTCGATCCTCCGTTCGGGGTTGGCGGCGAGTCTACGGGCGCGAACACATGCAGCCGCGCTCGAGGCAGGGGCGCAGTTTGTGACCGCCGTCCGTAGAAACCCCTCACGGCGGCGCGTAGATACCACGCACGTGTTGCGGTGGCATATGCCGATGGCGGTCGCTGCGGCAGATGCGAGGATTGCGCGCATGCTCGTCGTCGTGGCACTCGGCGGAAACGCGCTGTTGCGCCGCGGCGAGCCAGCTGACGAGCAGCACCAGCGCCACAACGTCGAGCTCGCGGTCGCCGCGCTCGCGCAGCTGGCGCAGCGTCATCGTGTCGTGGTCACCCACGGCAACGGACCGCAGGTGGGGCTGCTGGCGTTGCAGGGCGAGGCCTATCCCCAGATCGCGCCATACCCGCTCGACGTGCTCGGCGCGGAGTCGGAGGGCATGATCGGCTACCTGCTCGAGCAGGGCCTTGCAAACCGGCTTCCGGGGACGCCCACCGCCACGCTGCTCACGCAGGTGGTGGTTGACGAGTCCGACTCCGCTTTCCAGAAGCCCAGCAAGCCGATCGGCCCCGTGTATGAGCGTGAGACGGCCGAGCGTCTCGCCGGCGAGCGCCGCTGGAGCGTCGCCCCCGACGGCGAGCACTGGCGCCGCGTCGTCGCCTCACCGGAGCCCAAGCGGATCGTCGAGCTGCAGACGATCCGCACGCTCGTCGAGGCGGGCGTGCTCGTAGTCTGCGTAGGCGGCGGCGGGATCCCGGTGATCGTCGACGAGCACGGCGCCCTGCGCGGCGTGGAGGCCGTGATCGACAAGGACCGCTCCGCGGCGCTGCTCGCACGCGAGCTGGACGCGGATGCGCTGCTGCTGCTGACCGACGTTCCCTACGTCGAGCGAGACCACGCCACCGAGCGCGCGCAGCCGATCCGCGAAGCCTCGGCGCGCGAGCTCGACCCAGCCGATTTCGACGGCGGGTCGATGCGCCCCAAGATCGAAGCCGCCTGCCGCTTCGTCACCGAGACGGGCGGCATCGCCGCGATCGGCGCCCTGTCGGACGCCGCCGCGATCCTCGCCGGCGAGGCCGGAACCAAGATCGTCGCCGCGAGTGCCAGGGAGGACTGAGAACCGCGATGGAGATAGACGGGACGGTCTGCATCGTCACCGGCGCGTCCTCGGGGATCGGCGCGGCGAGCGCGCGGCTGCTGAGCGCGCGCGGAGCGCACGTCGTGCTCGCGGCTCGGCGCGCCGATCGACTGCAGGCGCTGGCAGCCGAGCTGCCGGGCTCGCTGGCGATCCCGACAGACCTCACCGCCGACGGACAGATCGAGCGGCTCGTCACCCGGGTGGTCGAGACGTTCGGCAGGGTCGACGTGCTCGTCAACAACGCCGGTCAGGGTCTTCACGTCCCGCTCGAGCAGCTCGTCCCGGTCGACCTGCGCGCGGTCTTCGAGCTCAACGTGATCGCGCCGCTGGTGGCGATGCAGGCCGTGCTACCGGTGATGCGCGCTGGATCCGGCGGGGCGATCGTCAACGTGAGCTCTGCCACATCGCTGCGCGTGTTCCCGGGGCTCGGCGGCTACTCGGCGACCAAGGCGGCGCTCAACATGCTCTCGCAGGTCGCCCGGCTGGAGCTGGCCGATGCCGGCGTGAGCGTGTCGGTGGTGTACCCGTCGGTGACCGCCACCGAGTTCCACCAGAAGCTGCGCGCCGGTCAGCTCATCAGCGGCGCTCGGCGCATAGCACCCGACCCGCCCGAGCTGGTGGGGGAGGCGATCGCGTTCGCGATCGGGAGCGGCGAGCCCCACGTGCTCGTCGCCGATCCACCCCGGCCGATCATCCCCGGGGACAGCGATGGCTGGGGCGCCCTGCTGGCGCGTCAAGCGCCCACCGGCGGGGACGCCCGCTGAGGCCGGCGGCGCGTGAGCGCCGGTACCGGTAGCGGCGCTGCACCGGAACAGTACGGAGGGGAGGTCCGCTCTCAGCACCGATGAATCGCCTGCGTGCAGCGGCGAGGATGGAAGACATGCCAGGCACCGCCACGGATGTCGCGCAGGCGCAGACGGCCGCTCCCGCGCTGCCCCCCAACGTGATCGAGGTCCGCGATCTCACGAGACGGTTCGGTGAGTTCGCCGCGGTGGACGGGATCAGCTTCGACGTGCGCGCGGGTGAGGTGTTCGCGTTCCTCGGCCCGAACGGCGCGGGCAAGTCGACGACGATCAACGTGCTGTGCACGCTCGCCCATCCGACCGCCGGGCACGTGAGGATCGCGGGCTTCGACGTCGTCGCGCGGCCGAAGGCGGTGCGGCGCAACATCGGCCTCGTCTTCCAGGACCAGACTCTCGACGATCGGCTGACGGCGCAGGAGAACCTCCGCTTCCACGCCGTGCTCTACCGCGTGCCCAGCGGCGAGGTGAACGAGCGCATCGCACGTGTGCTCGAGCTCGTCGACCTGAGCGACCGCCGCTACGACCTCGTCTCGGAGTTCTCCGGCGGGATGGCGCGCCGGCTGGAAATCGCCAGGGCTCTGATGCACGTCCCCAAGGTGCTGTTCCTCGACGAGCCGACGATCGGGCTGGACCCGCAGACGCGCGCGCTGATGTGGGAAGACGTGCTGCGGCTGCGCGAGGAGGCAAACGTGACGGTGTTCCTGACCACGCACTACATGGACGAGGCCGAGTACGCCGACCGCATCGCGATCATCGACCGCGGCAGGATCGTCGCGCTCGACACGCCGCAGGCGCTGAAGGCGGAGATCGGCGCCGACACGGTGGACCTGGGGACCACGGACGACGCGGCGGCGATCGCGGCGCTGCAGCGTGCGGGGTATCGGGTGCAGAGCGCGTCGGGCGGAGCACGCGTGTTCGTCGAGAACGGCGAGAACGCGGTCGCCGCGCTGATCGAGACCGTCGGCGTCCCCGTCCTGAACGTTCACGTCCATCAGCCCACGCTCGACGACGTGTTCCTGCATTACACGGGCCGTGAGATCCGTGAGGCGCACGCCGAGGCGATCCCTGCGCGCGTGCGCGCCTGGCACGGCAGGAGGCGTTGAGGTGAGCAGCGTTCCCCTGCACGGCGGCATCCCCGAGGGCCGCGACACCGTTCTGCGCGACGAGCTCCGCACGACCGGCATGGTGTGGCTGCGCGAGCTGATCCGCTTCGAGCGCACGCGCACGCGCATCCTCAGCGGGCTGATCCAGCCGATCCTGTTCCTGATCGTGCTCGGCTACGGCATGAGCGGGCTGGTCGGCAGCACCGCGGGGTTCGACTTCAAGAAGTTCATGTTCCCCGGCATCATGGCGATGAGCGTCGTCACCACCGCGATCTTCTCCGGCATGTCGATCGTCTGGGACCGCGAATTCGGCTTCCTGCGCGAGATGCTCGTCGCGCCCACCAGCCGCGCGTCGCTGGCGCTCGGCAAGACCGCCGGCGGCGCCAGCGTCGCCGCGGTGCAGGGCACGATCATGCTCGTGCTCGCGCCGCTGATCGGCGTGCACCTGACCGTGCTGCTGGTGCTCGAGATCATCGGCCTGGAGCTGCTGATGGCGATCGCGCTGACGGCGTTCGGCGTGTTCGTCGCGAGCCACATCGAACGGATGGAAGGCTTTCAGGTGGTCATGCAGATGCTGCTGTTCCCGATGATCTTCCTGTCGGGCGCGCTGTTTCCGCTGAACGCGCTGCCGGGCTGGCTGAACGTGCTCACGCACATCAACCCGCTCACCTATGCGGTCGCGCCGCTGCGCCAGGTCGTGTTCGCCGCGCAGCGCATGCCACCCGCCGCCCGCAAGCGCTTCCCCGCGACCATCGACGTGTTCGGCCACACGCTCTCGATCGGCACCGAGATCGCGATCGTGGTCGTCTTCGCTGCGATCTTCATCGCGCTGGCGATCCGCGGGTTCTCGCGAACCGAATGAGCCGTGCGCGAGCCGAGCCGAGCCGAATGCGCCGGGCGCGGCGCGTGCGTGCCTACCGGTCGTCGCCGCCGCCGGCTCGTGCGTGGAGCAGGCGGTCGAGCGCGCGTGTAACCGTGAGAGCCTGGGTGTCCAGGGGCGCCAGCGTGTCCAGCTCGAGCACGTCCTCCTGCGGCAGCTCCTCCAGCGGCTGAAACGACCGGTACTGCTCGGCCACGATCTGTGCGCCTGCATCGGACACGCGCGCGGGGTCGTGCTCGCGTCGTGCGGCTCGCTGCAGCGCGACCTCGAGCGGGACCTCGCAACGCACCACCAGGCGGGGCATGCCCGTGCGAGCCAGGCGGCCGAGCAGCGTCGAGCGATCCGCACGAGAGCGGCAGGTCGCATCCACGATCACGCCGCTGCCGCGGCGCATCAGCTCATGCGCCTGGCCGGCGAGCAGCTCGTAGGTGCGGTGCGTGAACCGGTGGCTGTAGTGCTCGGGGCCCGCACGCTCGGTGGCACTCAGGCCCGCGGCGGACTTGCGCACGGCGTCGGAGGAGAGCACCGCGAACCCCGAGCGATCTGCGAGCTCGGCCGCCAGCGTTGACTTGCCGCTGGCCGAGGGCCCGCAGATCACCAGTGCTACGGGAGCTCGCGCGCGCCAGCACAGGCGCTCGGCGAGCGTCCACATGGACTGCGCCTGCGCGAGCAGCTCCGCGCCGCGCGCGTCGTCGTGCTCGCCGGCGGCTATCAGCGCCACCTTCGCTCTGACCAGCGCCGTGTGTGCGCCGTAGAAGCTGAGCAGCGCGTCGCTGCCCGTGTCCAGGCCGCCCGCCCGGTAGGCCGAAAGCAGCGTCTCGGCGGCCCAGCGCTGGCCGTGGGCCTCCAGGTCCATCGTCAGGAACGCCAGATCGCGTGCGATGTCGCCGCGACGCAGCGATGGGTCGAACTCGATGCGGTCCACGATGCGCACGCTCGGGATCGCCAGCACGTGCTCGCAGCGCAGGTCGCCGTGCACGTCGCGTACCAGGCCGGCAGCTCGACGCCGCTCGATCTCGCGCCCATGCACACGCACGAACATCTCGCCGAAGCCCTCGGCGAGATCGACCGGCAGCTCCAGCAGATGACCTGTGGCTGCTCGCAGCTCGCCGACGTTGCGGCGCCAGATGCCCAGCACCTCGGCCGCGCCGCCGCCGGGCGCGACGGGCGCCGTGCGATGAAACGCGAGCAGGCGGCGCGCGACTCCCTCCAGATGCTCGGCGCTCAAGGTATGACTAGCGATCAGGCCCGCGAGCGTGTCCGCCTCGTTGAAGCTGCGCATCTCGACGGCGTACTCGACGGCCTGCGTCGCCGGGTCATCGGGCGCGAACGCGAAGCCGTCACCGGTCCTCACGATCGCGCGCACGCCGAGATAGATGCCGGGCGCGAGCTCCTGGTTGACACGCACCTCCTCGATGCACGCGCGGTGCCGGCGCTCCAGCGTGCTGTAGTCGAGGAAGCCGAGCGCGACGGGCTTCTTGATCTTGTACGCGCGCTCGCCGGCGACGAACACCCACGAGGCGTGCGTCTCGTGCATGGCGAGCGGCTCGCCACCGTAGGTGGCAGGGTCCGCCAGGGCCGAGAGCAACGCGGACTCGATGGCGCAATGCTGACACTGGGACGCGAGCACAGCATCCGTGAAATCCCGCAGCAGCCTGCGGGAACGCGCCCGAGGCTTCGGCGGCAACACCCCGATGACCCGGCCAGCGCCACGCGAGAAGCTGGTATCTCCGGTAGGACTTTCAGGAAAAAGGAGAGGGCGATGATGGGTTCGACAGTGCCGGCGGTCGCGGGCAGCCGCAAGCGTCCGTGTCTCGCCGCCGGCCTGGCGGCCGGACTGCTCGTGCTCGGCGGTTGCGGCGGGTCCTCCAAGAGCCCGGCGACGCAGTCCACGGGCACGACCCCGACGGTGTCCACTGCGACCCAGACGCCACAGCTCGTGGTCGCGACCGCGCTGGACAACGCCCGCACCGTCGGCGCAACCTCCGGCGGAGTCACGGCGATCCTGCATGCCGGCACCCACCGACCGAAGGTGGAAGTGCGATGGCCGATCCATTTCACCGTCACCCGCGGCGGACGCAAGGCCGCGGCGAGCGTGAGCTACGAGTACCTGTTCGGCGGCCAGGTGGTGGCGCGCCGCTCTCACTACACCTTCAAAGGACGCTTCTCGGACGTGTTCAAATGGCCGTCCTCCGCCGTCGGCTATCCACTCACGTTTCGCGCGGTGATAGCTTCGGGCGGGGTGACCATCGACCTCGACTACCCGGTGCAGGTCAGCAAGTGAGCACCCGCGCGGGCGCGGAGGTCCTCGTCGAGGGTGTGAGCAAGAGCTTCGGGCAGGTCAGCTCTCTGCGCGAGGTCTCGATGGGCGCCGCCGCGGGGGAGGCTGTCGCGATCACCGGCCGCTCCGGCTCCGGCAAGAGCACGCTGCTGGCGCTGATCGGCGGCCTCGAGCAGCCCGACACCGGCCAGGTCAAGATCGACGGCCGCGCCGTGTGGACGGAGCCGCGGCCGGCGCGCGCTCGCCGCGAGCTCGTCGGCTTCGTGTTCCAGCGCCACCTGCTGCTCGGGGCGCTCTCGGCGCGCGCGAACGTCGAAGTGCCGCTCGTCGGCGCCGGCATGCACCGCTCCGAGCGTCGTCGCCGCGCACTCTCGCTGCTGGATGAGGTCGGACTCGCCGACCGCGCCGATCACCTCCCCTCGGAGCTCTCCGGCGGGGAGAGCCAGCGCGTCGCCGTAGCGCGGGCGCTCGCGAACGAGCCGCGCCTGCTACTCGCTGACGAGCCGACGGGGGCGCTCGACTCGCATACCTCCGAGCGCGTGCTCGACCTCCTGTTCAGGCTCCGCGATCACCTCGGCATGACGCTCTTGATCGTCAGCTACGACCCCTCCGTCGGCGCTCGCGCCGACCGCACGCTCACGCTCATCGACGGCAGGATCGAGGCGCCGCAGGCCGACCTCTGCCCGCGTTAGTGAGATCGGGCGATGCTCGCGATCATCACCACCAACCTGCTGAGGCGTTCGGCGCGGACGCTGTTCACCGCGCTGGGCATCGCCGTCGGCGTGGCCACGATCGTCGCGCTGCTGTCGTTCACGCAGGGGCTGAAGGAAACCGCGGCCGGGTTCGTCCATCTCGGCGGCTCGGAGCTGGGCGTCTTTCAGGCCAACGTCTCGGACCCGACGGCGTCGCTGCTCCCCGAATCGCTCGTCGGGCGCCTGGACGCTCGCCCGGAGGTGGCTCAGGCGACGCCGCTGCTGCTGATCGTCGAAGGCGTGAAGGCCGAATCCTCGGCGATCGTGTTCGGCGCCGACCCGGCCGGGTTCTTCACCCACAACCTCGTGCTGACGGGCGGGCGCCGCCCGCTGGCCGGAGGGCGCGAAGTGCTCGTCGGCGACCGCCTGGCCGCGCAGCTGCACCTGCTCCCCGGCGCCCTGCTGCTAATCGAGGGGCATTCCTACCGCGTGGCCGGGATCTACCACGCCGGCATCCTGTTCGAGGACTCCGGGGCCGTGCTGGCGCTCACGCAGGCCCAGCAGCTGACGGGTCGCCCCGCGGAGGTGACCGACATCGTCGTGCAGCTCTCACCGGGCACGCGCGCGAAAAGCGCCGCTCGCAGCATCGAACGCGTCTTCCCGGGCACGCAGGCGATCACCGATCCGCAGCAGGCGCTGCGGGCAGGCGCCAACAGCACGTTGATCTCCAAGGCCATTTTGGTGATCGTGATGATCGCGTTGATCGTGGGCGCGATCAGCGTCGCCAACACGATGGCCATGTCGATCATGGAACGCCAGGGCGAGATCGCCCTGCTGAGCACCGTCGGATGGTCGCCCGCGCGCGTTGCCAGCCTGATCTTCGGCGAAGGCGTCGCCGTCAGCGTGCTGGGCGCGGGGGTCGGGCTGCTGCTCGGCGTGATCGGCGGCGGGCTGCTGGTGGGCGCGCTCGGCGTGAGCACCTACGTCTCGCCCTCGGTGACCGCCTGGGGGCTCGGGCGCGGCCTGCTGGTCGGCGTGGCGATCGGTGTGCTCGGCGGCATCTATCCCGCGTGGCGGGTGACGCGCATGACGCCGCTGAAAGCGCTGTCGAGCACCTGACGCAACGCGAGCACCTGACGCAACGCGAGCACCTGACGCAACGTCACCGCGCGATCGCTGCGCCGACGCTAGCGCGCAGCTGCTCGCGCGCGTCGGGGTGCGCGGCGTGCTCGATCATCAACCGAGCCTGCGCTCGCGCGCTGCGCCCGAACAGGTGCGCGCAACCGTGCTCGGTCACCACCGCCGAATGCTGGAAGGAGGTGACCGGCTGCGTGAGCCTGGGGACGATCGTCGAGCTGTCGCTGCGCTCATGCCAGGAGCGCAACGCGATCACGGCGTGACCGCCGGGTGAGTGCAGGGCGCCGGTGACGAAGTCGGGCTGGCCGCCGAAGCCCGAGTACAGGCGCCCGCCGATGTGGCTGGCGCCGGCCTGGTCTGAGAGGTCGACCTGCATCGCCGTGTTCACCGAGACCATCGCCGAGTGCGCGGCGATGCGCGCCGGGTCGTTCGTGACCTCCGTGCGGGTCATCCTCAGCCTGGGGTTGGCGTCGACCCAGCTGTACAGCTCCGGCGAGCCGAACAGGAAGGAGCAGATGATCGGGCGCCGCGGCTCCAGCGCCCCCGCCCGCTCGAGCCCCATCACCCCGTCGCTGATCATCTCCGACCAGATCGCTAGCTCGCGCCTGCCCTCGAGCGCGCGCAGCATCGCGTCCGGCACCTGACCGATGCCCATCTGCAGCGTCGATCCGTCCTCGACGAGCTCCGCGACGAGCTCGGCGATCCGGTCGGTGTGCTCGTGCGCCGGCCCGATCGCGGGGGAGGGGAGATCTTCATCGACCTCGATCGCGAGGTCGATCAGCTCTTCGGAGAGCTCGCCGTCGCCGAGCGTGTAGGGCATCCGCGGGTTCATCTGCGCCACCACCAGGCCACCGCGCGCGCGGACGCTCTCGACGGCGGCGACCAGGATGTTCACCTCGATCCCGAGCGACAGCTTCCCGTCGCGCGGCGTCGAGGTGTGCAGCAGCACGACGTCGGGGTGACGGACGGTCGCAAACAGCCGGGGGACGAGCGACAGGCGCATCGGCAGGTAGTCCAGCCGCTCGCCGGCCTCGCGCATGCCGGGCCCCACGAACGGCGTCTCGAGCACCACGCCCTCACGTACGGGCAGAGGGGACT
Organism: Solirubrobacteraceae bacterium; assembly: GCA_050012835.1. Lineage (GTDB taxonomy): Bacteria > Actinomycetota > Thermoleophilia > Solirubrobacterales > Solirubrobacteraceae > Palsa-744. Next base: position 24,383 of record JBEKGK010000027.1, read on the forward strand.
GCGCCGCGAGCATGAACAGCCGGTAGCGCTCCCGCGCCTCCTCCAGGAGGCCCAGCAGTCGCCACGGCGTGGCGTGGTTGCCGCTCGCGATCGCCCGCGGCTCGGACGCCGGCAGCGCCTCGAGCGCCTGGACGAGCTGCTGATCGGTTATGACCCGCACGCGCCCAACCCCCTCTATGCCGCGGCGGGCACCGGTGTCATCACCCTCGCCGCGAGGTCCACCAGGCGGCTGGCATAGCCCCACTCGTTGTCATACCAGGCGATCACCTTCACCTGCGTCCCGTCCATCACGCTCGTCAGCTGCGAGTCGAGGATCGAGGAGAAGGGCGACTGGACGATGTCGCTCGAGACGATCGGTTCCTCGCTGTAGGACAGGATGCCGAGCAGCGGGCCGTGCTCGGCGGCGTCGCGGAACGCGCCGTTGACCTCCTCGGCGCTCGTCGCGCGTCCGGCCTCGACGGTCAAATCGACGATCGAGCCGGTCGGGGTCGGCACGCGGATCGCGATCCCGCCGAGCCGTCCGTCGAGCTCCGGGATCACGAGGCCGAGCGCCTTCGCCGCGCCGGTGGAGGTGGGCACGAGGTTCAGCGCGGCCGCGCGCGCACGGCGCAGATCCTTGTGCGGGCCGTCGAGCAGGTTCTGGTCCGCCGTGTACGCATGGACGGTGGTCATCTGACCGTGGCGTATGCCGACCGTCTCGTGCAGGACCTTGGCGACGGGCGCGAGGCAGTTGGTGGTGCACGACGCGTTGCTGATGATGTGGTGACGCTCGGGGTCGTAGACCTGCTCGAAGTTCACGCCGATGACCACGGTCGCGTCGATGGGCTCCGATCCCTTGGCCGGCGCGGAGATGATCACCTTGCGGGCACCGACCGTGAGATGCTCGGCGGCCGCCGAGCGGGTGCGGTAGCGGCCGGTGGACTCGATCACCACGTCCACCTCCAGCTCACGCCACGGCAGCTTCGCGATCGAGGACTCGGCGAGCGCACGGATCGGGCGCCCGGCGACCAGCAGCTCGCCCTCGATCGACTCCACCGTGCCGGGAAACGCTCCGAACACGGAGTCGTGACGCAGTAGATGCGCGAGCGTCTCGGCGTCGGTGAGATCGTTGATCGCCACGATCTCGAGATCCGCGCGCTGTTCGTGTGCGATGCGAAGCACGCTGCGTCCGACGCGGCCAAAGCCGTTGATGGCGACTCGAGTGGGCATCTTGATCTCTCCTGTTGCTCGTGTCTTTGAGAAGTGGCCTGGGGTCGGGGGGCTCCAACCTCAGGCAACACGCACGTTAGGCGCGAGACGCGGCCGCGTCATGGGTGCTCAGCCCCATGTCGAGGTGGTGATAACTACTGATCTACCGTCGATGCGAGTGTGGCGGATCGCCCCCGGCGCCGGCGCCGGTTCCGGCCGCGACGAGCGCCTGGACCTGCGCAACGCTCGCCGGATCGATCGCGTAGCCGCTGACGGCGCGTCCCGCGATCTCCGCCGCCGCGCGCGGCTCGAGCATGATGCGGGCGGCGACGTACGCGGCCGCCAGCGCGCTCGGCGGGTCGCGCAGCAACGGCGTCAGCTGCTCGCCGCTCACGGCACAGACGCCCCGATGGGCGACCGCCTCGCCCATCCCGCGTAGCAGCGAGCTGCGCGACTCGCCGCGCGCGGCGGCGCCCAGCAGCATCGCGATCGCCCCGTGCGTGCGAACCCCCGCCCGACCCACGCGAGCGGGCCCGTCGAGATGCTCGCCCAGCGTCAGGCGAACCTGCAGCTCGGCGATGTTGACCCCGCTCGCGGCGGCGTTCCCCGGCTCGACCGTGCGCGGGTTGCACTCGATGTACTGAGGCGAGCCGTGCTCGTGCAGGTAGTCGAGCGTCAGCCCGCCGTGCCAGCGCAGCGCCTCGCCGAGCGCCGCGATGTGCATTCGCGGGGCGGCATGATCGACGCTCAGGCGCGCCGCGGCGCTGCCGCCGATGCCGGTCGCGCGCTGGACGCTCGTGTGCGCCGCGACCAGGCGGCCGCGATCGAACAGGCCCTGCACCTGCCCGTAGCGCCCGGACGCCGGCTGCTGAGCCATCAGCGGCGCCCGATCGAGCAACGCGGCGAGCGCGTGCTCGCGCGAGCGCGCGTCCACGACCTCCCTGACGCCCTGGCCGGCCGTGCTGAACGCCGTCTTCAGCCAGTAGGGGAAGCGTAGGTCCGCGAGGTCCCCGGCGCCGCGAACTGGCCGCCACGCCGGCTGGGGGAGCCCCAGCTCGTCGAGCAGCCGCGCGAACGCGAGCTTGCTCTGCACGCGCTCGAACACCTTTGCCTCCGCGACCGCCACGCGTACGCGCGCCGTCAGCAGCGGGCGAGCGCTCGCCAGCAGCCACGCCTGCTCGTGCGTTGGCAGCACCACGTCGATCCGACGGCGCGCCACGACCCGCTCGAGCGTCTGCAGATAGCCCAGCGGGTCGGCGCCCGCGGGCGGGCAGCGGTGCACGCGGCGAACCCAGCGGCTGAAGCGGTCAACGCACAGCGGATCGGCGTCGAGCGCCTCCAACCGGTAGCCGCGCGGCCCGAGGCAGGTGACGACCTCGCGCGAGGTGAGGCTCGAGCCCTCGGTGAGCAGCACGCGGACGTCCCGGGGCGAGGCAGAGGGCGGGGGAGAGGCCACGCGCCAAGCATCGCCGATGCGCCACGGCATGTCATTGGTGAGCAGTCTCCGCGTGGTCGGTGAGAACTACTGAGCGGGTTCAGGGTGGAGTGCGGTGGCCGATGGGGCCGCGCGACGCTTGACTGTTGTTGAGATCGCCGACTAGAAACGAGCCGAGGAGCTGTGAGCCGATGAGCGTTGCCGCCGAGTCCAATGCCTCTCCCGCGACAGACGAGGCCGTCCGCGTATTCGCGAGCCTGCGCCGCAGTGACGTCGAATACGCCGGCGGCAAGGGCGCGAACCTGGGCGAGCTCACCGCGGCCGGGCTGCCGGTGCCCGACGGCTTCGTCGTCGGTGCCCCCGCATACGCCGCATTCCTCGTGCAGACCGGGCTGCGCGAGCGCCTGGCGGAGCTGCTGGACGCCGTCGACGTGGAGGACACCGCCGCGCTGCAGGCGGCCGCCGTCGCCGCGCGCGAGCTGTTCGACCAGACCCCGCTGCCCGAGCCGCTCGCGAAGGAGATCCGCTCGCGTTACGGGGAGCTGGCGGGCCGGACGGGCGAGAGCGCGGGCGGGGATCCAGTCCCCGTCGCCGTGCGCTCCTCCGCCACGGCCGAGGACACCGCCGCGACCTCGTTCGCCGGGATGAACGAGACCTTCCTCAACATCCGCGGCGCCGACGCGGTCATCGACGCCGTGCGCCGCTGCTGGCGCTCGCTGTTCGGCGCGCGCACGATCTACTACCGCGGCATGAACGGCTTCGGGCAGGCCGACATGGACATCGCCGTCGTCGTGCAGCGCCAGGTGAACTCCACGCGTGCCGGCGTGATGTTCACCGTCAACCCGGCCACCGGGCAACGCGACGAGCTCGTCATCGAGGGCTCCTTCGGGCTCGGCGAGGCGGTCGTCTCGGGCTCGGTCTCGCCCGACCGCTACGTCGTCGAGAAGGCGACGCTCGCGATCCGCCGCCGCGAGGTCCACCACAAGGATCTCGTCATCGAGTACGCCGCCGACGGCGGCACCGTTCAGCGCGCCCTCTCCGAGGAGGAGGCCCTGCGGCCGGTGCTCAGCGACGAGGAGGTCATCGCCGTCGCCGGGCTCGGCCGGCGCATCGAGGAGCACTACGGCTTCCCGCAGGACACCGAGTGGGCGTTCGACCCCGCCGGCGCGCTGTGGATGCTGCAGAGCCGCCCGATCACCACCCTGCACGACGTCGCCGCGGACGCCGCCACGGCGGCGGCCACGGCTGCCGCCGGCGAGCCCTCGGAGCCGCAGACCGTGCTGCTGCGCGGTCTGGGCGGCGCGCCCGGCAGCGCCAGCGGCGCCGCGCGTGTGCTCGCCTCGCTCGACGACGCCACCAGCCTCAACGACGGCGACGTGCTCGTCACGCACATGACCTCTCCGGACTGGCTGCCGTTGATGCGCCGCTCCGCGGCGATCGTCACGGACTCCGGCGGCATGACCTGCCACGCGGCGATCGTCTCGCGCGAGCTGGGCATCCCGTGCGTGGTTGGAACCGGAGAAGCGACGCGCAAGCTGCGCGACGGCGAGATCGTGACGGTCGACGCGACCCGCGGCGTGGTCTTGGAGGGTGCGCGCGCGAGCGAGCCCGCGCAGGGGGCTGCAGGCGACTCAGCCGCCGCCGTATCCAACGGCCGGGGTGTCGCTGTCCTCAGCGCGCCGGTGACCGCGACGCAGATCCTCCTAAACCTTTCCGAGCCCTCGCAGGTGGCGCGCGTCAAGGACCTTCCAGTTGACGGTGTCGGGCTGCTGCGCGCCGAGATGATGGTGCTCGAGGCGCTCGCCGGCGATCATCCGCGCACGCTGCTCGAGGAGGGGCGCGGGGATGAGTTCGTCGCGCGGATGGCCGAGGGGCTGAGCACGTTTGCCGCAGGCTTCGCGCCGCGGCCCGTCACCTACCGCACGATCGACTTCCGCACCAACGAGTTCTCGGGGCTGCGCGGCGGCGAGCGCTTCGAGCCGCACGAGTCAAACCCGATGATCGGCTACCGCGGCGCGCTGCGCTACACGCGCGAGCCCGACGTGTTCGCGCTCGAGATGGCCGCGCTGCGCCAGGTGTGGGATGCGGGGCTGCAGAACCTGCACGTGATGCTGCCGTTCGTGCGCTCGACACGCGAGCTGCGCGCCTGCCGCGCGCTGATCGCGCAGTCCGGGCTGCTCGATCGCCCCGGCTTCGAGCTGTGGGTGATGGCCGAGGTGCCGTCGGTGCTGTTCAACCTCGCGGAGTACGCCGCGCTGGGCGTCACCGGCATCTCGGTCGGCTCCAATGACCTCACGCAGCTGCTGCTCGGCGCGGATCGCGACAACGAGGTGCTCGCCGAGACCTTCGACGAGCGCGACCCGGCGGTGACCGCGTACCTGCGCGAGCTGATCCCGCGCGCGCACAAGCTCGGGCTGCGCACCTCGATCTGCGGTCAGGCACCGTCCGTGCACCCCGAGTACGCCGAGCTGCTCGTGCGCGCCGGGATCGACGCGATCTCGGTCAGCGTCGACGTGGTCGACCGCACGCGCAAGCTCGTGGCGGCCGCCGAGCAGCGCGTGCTGCTGGACGCCGCCCGCGGCGGCGGCGCCGCGACCGAGCGTTCGGCCGCTGGCCGCGCCGAGGGGTAGCCGGTGTTCGAGGTGCGCATCCATGGCCGCGGCGGCCAGGGCGTGGTGACCGCCGCGGAGATGCTCTCGCTGGCGGCGTTCGACGAGGGCCGCTACGCGCAGGCGTTCCCGAGCTTCGGCTCCGAGCGCATGGGCGCGCCGGTGGTTGCGTTCTGCCGGATCGACGATCACGAGATCCGCACGCGCGAACCCGTGATGGAGCCCGACGCGCTGATCGTGCAGGACCCCACGCTGCTGCACCAGGTGGACGTGTTCGGCGGCTGCAAGCCCGACGGCTTCATCCTGATCAACTCCGCCAAGAGCTTCGACGAGCTCGGCCTCGGCGAGCTCGTCGACGACTTCCGCCGCGAGCGGCTGCTGACGGTGCCCGCGTCCGAGCTCGCGCGCGAGCACACCGGGCGGGCGGTCGCCAATGCCGCGCTGCTCGGCGGCTTCGCGGCGCTCGCCGGCGTGATCTCGCTGGACGCGGTCGCGCGCGCGATCCGCGAGCGCTTCGCCGGCGCGGTGGGGGAGGGCAACGTGGCCGCGGCGCAGGCGGCCCACGCGTGGGTCGCAGACGAGCAACGGGAGCTGAGCGATGTCGCGCCAGCTTGAGGGCTCACGGGCAGTCGCCGAGGCGGTCGCGCTATGCCGCCCGGAGGTCATCTGCGCGTACCCGATCTCACCCCAGACGCACATCGTCGAGAACCTCTCGCAGCTCGTCAAGAGCGGCGAGCTGGCGCCGTGCGAGTTCGTCAACGTCGAGTCCGAGTTCGCCGCCATGTCCGTCGCGATCGGCGCCTCGGCGACGGGCGCGCGCTCCTACACCGCGACCGCCAGTCAGGGGCTGCTGTACATGACCGAGGCGCTCTACAACGCCTCCGGGCTGGGCCTGCCGATCGTGATGACCGTCGCCAACCGCGCGATCGGCGCGCCGATCAACATCTGGAACGACCACAGCGACTCGATGTCCCAGCGCGACTGCGGCTGGATCCAGCTCTACGCGGAGACCAATCAGGAGGCGCTCGACCTGCACATCCAGGCGTTTCGACTGGCGGAGGAGCTCTCGACCCCGGTGATGGTGTGCATGGACGGATTCATCCTCACGCACGCCGTCGAGCGCGTCGACATTCCCGGCCAGGAGGACGTCGACGCGTTCCTGCCCGCCTTTCAACCACGCCAGGTGCTCGACCCCGACGAGCCGGTATCGATCGGCGCGATGGTGGGGCCGGAGGCGTTCATGGAGGTCAAGTACCTCGCGCACGCCAAGCAGATGCAGGCGCTCGAGCTGATCCCCGAGATCGCCGGCGACTTCAAGGACGCCTTCGGCCGCGACTCCGGCGGTCTGATCCGCGCCTACCGCGCCGAGGACGCCGAGACGATCATCGTCGCGCTGGGCTCGGTGCTCGGCACGATCAAGGACACGGTCGACGAGCTGCGCGAGCAGGGCATGAAGATCGGCGTCGTGGGGATCACGTCCTTCCGCCCGTTCCCGATGGAGACGGTGCGCGCCGCGCTCGGCCACGCGCAGCGCGTGCTCGTGCTCGAGAAGGCGCTCGCGGTCGGCGTCGGCGGGATCGTCTCCGCGAACGTCCGCATGGCGCTCACCGGCATCCAGCTGCACGGCTACACCGTGATCGCCGGCCTCGGCGGGCGGCCGATCACGAAGGCCTCGCTGCGCGGTCTGTTCACCGACGCAGCCGCCGACCGGCTCGAGCCGCTGACGTTCCTCGACATGAATTGGGAGATCGTGGAACGCGAGCTCGTGCGGATCGGCTCCTCGCGCACGTCGGGGCCCCACGCCGAGAACATCCTGCGCGACGTCGGGCCCGTGGCGGCGGGCCCGGTATGAGGAGCCCGCGAGCATGAAGGCGCCCGCGATCCGCTTCTACCAGACGGGCAGCATCGCGGTCGGCAACCGCCTGCTCGATCCCGAGCAGCGCTCCGTGCAGGCCGGCGAGCAGCGCACGAACTCGATCACCTGCGGCCACCGCGCCTGCCAGGGCTGCGGCGAGGCGCTCGGCGCGCGCTACGCGCTGGATGCCGCCATGCGCGCGACCAACGGCCGGATGATCGCCGCCAACGCCACCGGCTGCCTGGAGGTGTTCTCCACCCCCTATCCCGAGACCTCGTGGCGGATTCCCTGGATTCACTCGCTGTTCGGCAACGCGCCCGCCGTGTCGAGTGGCATCGCCGCAGCGCTGCGCGCGAAGGGCCGCGAGGACGTGCGCGTGGTCGGGCAGGGCGGCGACGGCGGCACCGTGGACATCGGCATGGCGTGCCTGTCGGGGATGTTCGAGCGAAACGACGACGTGCTGTACATCTGTTACGACAACGAGGCCTACATGAACACCGGCGTGCAGCGCTCCGGCTCCACGCCGCCGGCCGCGCGCACCGCCACCACGCAGGC
>JBEKGK010000028.1:0-31608 GCA_050012835.1 Solirubrobacteraceae bacterium
GCCCCGAGCGGCGCCCCGAGCGGCGCCCGATCGCGACGATCACGGGCATCGCGGTGATCTGTGCGATGGCCTACCTCACCTACTCGGGCGCCAACGCCGGCTCGCCGACGGCCATCGAAATGGCCACGCCCACGGCCGTCAAGCAGGCCGGGGGCAAGCTGCTCACCGGGTACGAAGAAGGCCGTAACGTGGTCGCCCAGTCGGGCTGCCTGGCGTGCCACAAACTTGGCGAGAACGGCAACTCCGGGCCTGGTCCCGACCTGACGCAGATCGCCTCGCGCATCCCCCGCCAGGCGATCGCGCGCACGCTCGTGAACCCGACGGCGCCGATGCCGTCGTTCAAGAACCTGCCGGCCAAGAAGTTCGAAGCGATCGTCAACTTCCTCTCGCAACTCAAGTAGCCGGGGCGGTGCCCGCTCGCCTCCGGGACGGCGCTGGCAGGTTGGAGGCGGGAGAGGTGCGCGCGATGTTCGACCGCATCGCGGGCGTCTACGACCTGCTGAACACCGTCATGACCGCCGGCCTGCACCACCGCTGGCGCGCACGCGCGGCGGACATGGCCCGGGTCGGCGCGGGCAGCCGCGTGCTGGACGTCGCGACCGGCACGGGCGATCTGGCGATCGAGCTCGCGCGCCGCGTCTCCCCGGCCGGCGAGGTAGTGGGCAGCGACTTCGCCGAGGGCATGCTCGACCGAGCGCGCGCCAAGGCCGCCGTCGCTGGGCGTCACGTGCGCCCGCGCTTCGAATGGGCCGACGCCATGGACCTGCCCTACCCGGACGACTGCTTCGACGCTGCGACCGTCGGCTTCGGCGCGCGCAACTTCGACGATCTCCCGCGCGGGCTGGCGGAGATGGCGCGCGTCGTGCGCCCGGGCGGGCGGGTGGTAGTGCTCGAGATCACCACCCCCACACGCGCGCCGCTGTCGCACTTCTACGCGCTGTGGTTCGATCGCATCGTCCCCGCGCTCGGCAGGCTGGCCGGCGCGCTCACGTCTCGCTCGCCCGGCGGCGGCGCGGGCACCGGGGGAACGATCGCGCAGGCCTACACCTACCTGCCCAGCTCGGTCAAGCGCTTCCCCGGCCCGGCGGCGCTCGCCGCCGAGATGCAGCGTGCCGGGCTGACTGACATCAGCTACGTGATCACCGCCGGTGGCATCGTGGCGATCCACGCCGGCACGGTTCCCGGCGAACGGGCATCATGAGCGCAGTGGGCAGCACGGCGGCCAGCGTTCCCGTGAGCGACGTCGATGGACTCGACGCGATCATGAGCCGCGGCGGCGAGAGCCTGCGCCGCAGGATGCAGCGCACCGAGCGCCACCTCGGGGAGGTGACCGCGTTGGCGTGCGAGGCCAGCGGCGTGCCCACGGTGACCGCCGGCGGCAAGCGCCTGCGCCCGCTGCTCGTCATGCTCGCCGCCGAGTCCGCCGGCGGACCGCCGGAAACGACCGACGGAGAGGAACGGCTGGTGCGCGCGGCCGTCGCCGTCGAGCTCGTGCATTCGGCCACGCTCGTCCACGACGACCTGATCGACGGTGCGCTGCTGCGCCGCGGTCACCCCACGGTCGCAGCCGTGGCCGGCCGGCAGATGGCGGTGGCCACCGGCGACCTGCTGTTCTCGCGCGCGTTCGCCGAGCTCGCGCGCAACGAGGACGCCGTGCAGCTGAGCGCGCTCTCGGAGGCCAGCTCCGCGCTCGCCGAAGGCGAGCTGCTGCAGCGCGAGGACGCCTACGCCTCGCATGTGCCCGTCGAGCGCTACCTCAGGCGCTGCGAGCTGAAGACCGCCGCGCTGTTCGAGGCGGCCTGCCGGCTGGGCGCGCTGACAGCGGTGGAGGGATCCCCCGAGCTCGCCGCCGCGCTCGGCGCCTTCGCGCGGCGGATCGGCTTGGCCTTTCAGATGCTCGACGACGTGCTCGACGTGTCGGGCCCCGTCGAGCGGACCGGCAAGTCGCGGGGTACGGACCTGCTCGACGGCACCGTCACGCTTCCGTTCATCCTCGCGCGCGAACGCGAGCCCGACCTGGCTCAGTTCGACCTCGCGTCGCTGGGCGGGACGGGCGGGGTGGGCGGGCCTCAACAGGCAGAGGCGCTGTGCGATCGCATCGCTGCGACCGGTGCGCTGGACGAGGCGCGCGAGCAGGCGCTGGCGGTCGTGGCGGAGGCCAAGGCGGAGCTGCCGGCGATCCTCCCGGACGGGCGCTCGGCGCTGTTGAGCCTCGTCGCGGACGCCGTCGTCGAGCGATATCGCTGAGCGTCTCGCGGTGGTGCAGGCCGGGCTGAGGCCGGCGCGTGGCCAGGCGAGGCTCAGAAGTCGCTGGGCAGTATCAGGTCGGCCTCGAGCGCGCGCGCGAAGAACTCGATTTCCTCGGACATGTTCGCGTGCGTCATCCGCCTGAGATCGCCGAGCAGCGCACTCGATCCGCGGTCGAGCTCGTCGTCGAGGCGTTCCACGGCCGTCTGGTCGAAGACGCCTTCCCGGCGGGACTCGCACTCGGGGCAGCGCAACACGATGCGCCAGTGCCGCGGGCCCTCCTCGGACCAGTCGAGCGGAAACACCAGCTCGCCCGCGCAGTGGAAGCAGATGTGCAGCTGAGCGGGGGCGCAGGTGCTGTCGGCGGGCTGACCCTGGCTGCCGTAGACGGCGCCCGTCGGGTTGCCCACCGGCGGATGCGGGTGGCGCTTGATGTCGGGGTTCTTCTCGGATTCCATAAGGCTCTGGGTCGTCATCGACGCGCGGAGCTGGGGCCTTTAGCTGCGCGGGCCGATGCCGGCGCGGTGGTAGGTTCATAAGGCCCATGGCCAGCGCTATTCGCACGATCGGCCACGAGGATCGACTGAGCCTCGTGGACCACCTCGAAGAGCTGCGCACGCGGCTGATCGTGAGCGCGGCCGTGCTGACCGTGGCGTTCGGCATCTGCCTGTGGCAGAACCACGCGCTGCTGCGCGTCCTCAACGAACCGCTCAAGACAGAGACGAAGAAACAGGTCGCCAAGGGCGAGGGCACGGTCGGGCAGGCCGTCCTCGCCCAGCGGGGATTGCTGAACGTCGCCTCCAGCACGCAGGCCGCGCTCGGTGTGCTCGTAAAGCCGCACAGCGGTCTCTCCGCCCAGGCCCGCGCCCAGCTCACGCCGCTGCTCGCCACGCTGAAGGCGGACGTCGCCCAGGTGCCGCGCAATCCGGTGGGCGACAATCCGGCGACGCTCGGCATCGGCGAACCGTTCACGACGACGGTCACGGTGACGCTGTACTTCGCTCTGATCATCTCGCTGCCGGTGATCCTGTTCGAGCTCTACGGCTTCATCCTGCCCGCCATGCAGCCGCACGAGCGCCGTGTGGCGATGCCGCTGCTGACCGCGGTCCCGTTCCTGTTCGCAGCCGGCGTGGCGTTCGGGTACTTCGTGGTGCTGCCTGCCGCGGTGCACTTCTTCGTGAACTTCAACTCCAGCGAGTTCAACACGCTGGTCCAGGCGAACCCCTACTACAGCTTCGCCGCGACCGTGCTGCTGGCGATGGGACTCGTCTTTCAGACCCCAGTGGTAATCATCGGCGCCACCCGTCTGGGGATCGTGACGCCCCGGCAGCTGCGCAAGGGCAGGCGCTTCGCCGTCGTGGCGTGCGCCGCGGTAGCCGCGTTCCTTCCCGGCGACGTGATCACGCTCGTGCTGGAGACCGTGCCCCTGTACCTGCTCTACGAGGTCAGTATCCTGCTTGCAGCGCTGCTCGGGCGGGCGGGTCCCGCCCGCCGGCCCGAGGAGGGCAGCGCGAGCACCGCAGGCGCCCGGCATTCCACGCCGGATCCGGCGCCACCACCGCCGCAGGATCCAGGGGAGCCAACCGTGCAGGAGCTGATAGACCACAAAGACCCAAGGCTGCAGGGCTAGATGCTGTTCGACACCAGAGGCCGGCACCGCCGCCGCGTGGTGCGAGTGATCTATATCGGGCTGGCGCTCATCTTCCTGCTCGGCTTCGTCGGGCTCGGCGTCGGTGGCGGGCTCGGCAGCAGCGGCATCTTCAGCGCGTTCACCAAAGAAGGCGGCGGCGGCGGAACCGGCTTCTCGAGCCAGATCAAGAAGTACCAGAAGCTCACCAAAGAGCGCCCGACCGACGCGAGCGCGTGGGAAGGGCTGACGAAGAACCTGCTGCACGAAGTCGCGAGCAGCGAAACGTACGAGACGAGCACGGGCGTCGTGACGAGCAAGGGCAAGGAACTCTTCCGCCAGGCGGCGCAGGCGTGGACCAGCTATCTGGCGCTGAACCCCGCCAAGCCCAACATCGAACTCGCGCAGCTGATGGAGACGGTGTACGGCGAAACCGGCCTCAACGAACCGGCCAAGGAGGTCGAGATCCTGCAGCTCGCGGTCGCCGCCAAACCGACCGACGCGGCGCTGTACGCGGCGCTCGCCGAGTACGCCTACAAAGCCCACAACACCCGTGTCGGGGATCTGGCCTCCGAAAAGGCCGTCAGCCTCTCGCCGGCCGTGGACCGTACGCGCGTGAAGGACGAGCTGGCCGAAGTCAAGGCCAACCCCTCCGGCGAAAAGACGTACACGACCACGACCAACGGCAAAACCTACGTGGGCAAGCTGAACGCCAAAAAAGAATTCCAGGGGACGGAAGTCAAGACGAAGACAGCTCCAGCGGGAAAGTCGACGACGACCAAGAGCAAATAGCCGTGCCGGAGCGCACGTGTCGCCTTCGGGCATGCAGCCCGCTGGCGCCGCGCCCGCTTGGGTAGAATCGACGTTCGAGCCGGCCGACCTCGCCGGCGCGCTCACGGGCCGTTAGCTCAACCGGCAGAGCAGGGGCCTCTTAAGCCCAAGGTTCCGGGTTCGATTCCCGGACGGCCCATACTTCTCAAGGCGCGCAGCCGCCCGCTGCGCGCTCCACAGCGTGTGAGCCCAGCACTCCGCCGCCCCTCGTTGTTCGTTTTACCGTCGGCTCCGCGAGTCCGGCGGGAGAGGCTTGCAGCCTAGAGGGGGACTCGCGTGAACAAAGATCACAAAGCTGGTTGACATTATGGGGTTTTGTTCTAAGGTGCGATCGAAGGCTGAGAGCCACGTCGGTCCACAGCCCTCAAATCACAAGCCAAACCTCGAAAAAGGAAGACAAGATGCTTCAGCTAACGTCCTCGAGCGCACCTCGAAGTGGGTTGCAGGGACGGCTCCAGATGCTCATCGGCGCCGTCACGATCGCCGTCGGAGCCGCCGTGATGGCCCTGGCGGGCGCCGGCGCTGCGCTGGCGGCCACACCCACGTCACCGCCACCGGTCACGATCCTGACGTCCTCGCCGTTCGTCGCGCAGGGCGGTGACTTCTTCATCTCCCCGTTCGGCGCCGCCAGCACCTACGCCAATGGCCCGGAGATCGTCAACAGCCAGGGCGATGTCGTGTGGTTCAAAGCCGTCCCCGCCGGTCAGGAGGCGAGCGACTTCCGGGTCCAGACCTATGATCGCCAGCCGGTCCTCACGTGGTGGCAGGGGACAGGGCTCGGCGGGCTCTCCAGCGGCACCGACTACATCTACAACGACCGCTACCAGCAGATCGCGACGGTCAACGCCGGCAACGGCCTCAGCGCCGACGGACACGAGTTCCTGATCACCCCCTGGAACACGGCGCTGATCCTCTCCTACACGACGGCCACCGCAAACCTCACCTCGATCGGTGGGCCGGCGGACCAGACCGTGATCAACGGCGTCGTGCAGGAGGTCGACATCGCCACGGGCCAGGTGCTGTTCCAGTGGAACAGCGAGGATCACGTGCCCTTCAGTCAGAGCGAGCAGCCGCTGCCGGCCTCGGCGAGCACGCCGTGGGACTGGTTCCACCTCAACGCCGTCAAGCTCGACACCGACGGCAACCTGCTGATCGACGCCCGCGACACTTGGACCACCTACAAGGTCAACCGCTTCAACGGGAGCATCATCTGGCAGCTCGGTGGCAAGGACTCGAGCTTCGCGCTGCGGGCGGCTCCCGGTCAGGTCCTTGACAGCGCGGGCGAGATCTTCGCCTGGCAGCACGACCCGGAGGCGTTGGGCGACGGCGTGTACACGTTCTTCGACAACGACTCCGCGGGAGCGCCGCTGCTGCCCTACAGCCGCGCGGTCACGGTGCGGCTGAACCCGTGGAGCAAAGTCGCGACGCTGCTGGCATCGGACAACCAGCCAGAGGGGCTTGCCGCGCCGTCGCAGGGCAACGCCCAGACCACGGCGTTCGGCAACCTCGTTGTCGGCTGGGGCGCGCTGCCGTACTTCTCGGAGTTCGACCGGTCAGGCAGGCTCCTGTTCAACGCCCAGTTCCCCGCGGGCGTGAACTCCTACCGCGCCTACCAGTTCCCGTGGCCCCCGAGCCACGGATTTGGCGGGTTCTTCGGCCAGTAGCACGGGTCGGCGGCTCTGCTGCACCACGCGGCTCGGCTTGGGAGTGCGCCTCGGCGCATCCCGGGCCGGGCCGCGTCGGGGCCGACGGTGTCGTGCAGGCCGGGTGGTGCACCCGGCGTAGCGACGGCGTGCCTGTACCGTGCAGGCCGTGTCTTCCCGCTCGCGCATCCTGCTGTTTGGCTGTGCCGCGGCGATCGTGATCGCAGGCGGCGCGTGCGCGGTGCTGGTCGGGGGCGTGACGGGCGAAGTGCTGACGATCGTTCTGATCGCGGGCGGACTGGCGGGCGCGCTGTTGCTGGTGTTCCTCGAAATCGGGCTCGGCGAAGAACGAGACCTGGCGCGCGAGCAGGCGCGGCGGCGCAAGCGGGCGCTGCGGATGCTCGATGCGCGCAGGCGCTCGCGCTTGCCTCGCTGGCCGCGACGCCCCGGCTGAGGGCGCGGGCACCGCTGTTGAGCGGCCGTCCGGGGTGCGAGAGGCTCAGGCGCTCGGTCGGTGGCTGTTGGCGCCGATGATCGTCTGGCGCCCGGCGTCGGTCCACACCGTCTGCTCGCGGCCGGGTCCCACGCCGATCAGCGCGACCGGCGCGCCGGCGTGCTCGGCGATGAAGTCCAGGTACTCGCGCGCTCCGTCGGGCAGGTCGGACATCGTGCGGCACTCGCCCAGGTCCTCCTTCCAGCCACGCAGCTCGGTCAGCTCGGCGGTGGTGTGGTGCAGCACGGTCTGGTGGTAGGGGAAGTCCTCGAACTCCGCGCCGTCGGCGCCGCGATAGCTGGTGCACACCTGCACTCGATCGAGCCCCGACAGCACGTCGAGCTTGGTCACCACGAGCGCGGTCAGCGTGTTCAGACGCGCCGCGTAGCGCAGCGCGACGAGGTCGAGCCAGCCGGTGCGGCGCGGGCGCCCGGTGGTCGTGCCGAACTCCCCGCCGCGCTGGCGGATCGTCTCGCCCATCTCGTCGTGCAGCTCGCTCGGGAACGGCCCCGCTCCCACGCGGGTCGTGTACGCCTTGGAGATCCCCCAGATCTCGTCGATCGCCTTCGGGCCGATGCCGCTGCCCACGCACGCGGCGCCCGCCAGCGGGTTCGAGGAGGTCACGAACGGATAGGTGCCGTGGTCGATGTCCAGCATCGCCCCCTGCGCCCCCTCGAGGATCACCGTCTGGCCGTCGTCGAGCATCTCCCACATCAGCTTCGAGGTGTCCGCGATGTGCTGCTCCAGGCGGTGGCCGTAGGTGAGGTACTCCTCGGTCATCGTGTGCAGGTCCAGCGCCGGGTCCTTCTCGAACGGTCGCAGCGACAAGCGCTTGGGCTCCATCGCCGCGACGATCTTCTTCTTGAGGATCTTCTCGTCCAGCAGGTCCTGCACGCGGATGCCCAGGCGCGCGGCCTTGTCCGCGTAGCACGGCCCGATGCCCCGGCGCGTGGTGCCGATCTGCAGGCTGCCCAGCTTCGCCTCGCCGGCGGAGTCCAGCAGCAGGTGGTAGGGCATGATCAGGTGCGCGTTGGCGGAGATGCGCAGGCCGCTGACGTCCACGCGCCGCGCGCGCAGCGCGTCGAGCTCGTCGATCAGCACCTTCGGGTCGATCACGACGCCGTTGCCGATCACGCAGCGCTTGCCCGGATACAGGATGCCCGAGGGGATCAGGTGCAGCTTCCACTCCTGATCGCCCCTGACGATCGTGTGCCCCGCGTTGTTGCCGCCCTGGAAGCGCACGACCGCGTCGCCGCTCTCGGCGAGCAGATCGGTGATCTTGCCCTTGCCCTCGTCGCCCCACTGGGCGCCCACTATCACTATGCCTGGCATGCCGAGTGCAGTTTAGGGTGCGCTCGCGGCCGGCTTCAGCCGCTGTGCTCGACGATCGCGCTCGGGCCGGCGCGATACTCCCGCCGCTTGTCCTCGCCGTCGAGTGGGATCAGGTCGCCGCAGATCTCCACCAGGCGCGAGACCGTGCGCGCGCCGAGTCGATCAGAGAGCTCGTCGGGCATCAGGTTCGTCGTCGCCACGATCGCGCGCTCGGACTCATAGCGCGCGTTCACAATCGAATACAGCTGCTCGAGCACCCAGTCGGTGCGATTCTCCGCCCCGAGGTCGTCGATGTGCAGCAGGTCCACCGCGGTCAGCCGGTCGAGCAGGTCGAGCAGGCCTCCGTCGGACTCCATCGACTCGCGCAGCAGGTTGAGCAGGCGCGGCAGCGAGTAGATCGCGACCGAGCGCCCCGCGTCGAGCGCCGCCTTGGAGACCAGCATCGCGAGCGTCGTCTTGCCGGTGCCGACGTTGCCCTGGATCCACAGCCCGCGCCCGCCGTCGATGTTCGCGTCGATCGCCTGCACGTAGCGTCGCACGGAGCGGATCTGGTCGGGCGCGGTCCTGGCCATGTCGCTGATCGGCGGCCGATCGAACGACACCCCGCGGTACAGCTTCGGGATCCGGCCCTCGAGCCTTGCCGTGCGCGCCGCCGCGATCCGCGCCGCCCGGCAGCCGCAGTCCATGGCGGTGTTCGTGGCCTCGTCGACCACGAAGCCGCTGCCGTCGCACACGCCCAGCGGGCAGCCGCCGGTGCCGGCGCTCCCGCGTCGCGCCGTGAGCTCGAGTGGTTCTGGAGGCTCGGGCGAGCCGCCGCCGAACAGCTCGTCGCTCATTCTTGGTAGCGCTCGCCGGCGTAGTTCATGAACTTGGGGTACTCCTTCTGGAAGGTCAGCGTGACTTTGCCGACCGCGCCGTTGCGGTGCTTGGCGATGATCAGGTCGGCCTCGCCGGGGCGCTCGGAGTCCTCGTTGTAGTACTCGTCGCGGTAGATGAACATCACCAGGTCGGAGTCCTGCTCGAGGTTCCCGCTCTCGCGCAGGTCCGACAGCTGCGGCTTCTTGTCCGGGCGCGTCTCCACCGCGCGGCTGAGCTGCGACAGCGCGATCACCGGCACGCCCAGCTCGCGCGCGAGGATCTTCAGGCCGCGGCTGAGCTCGCCCACGGCGGTCACACGGCTGTCATAGCGGCTGTCTGTGCGCATCAGCTGCAGGTAGTCGATGATGATCAGGCCGAGCCCGCCCTCGCACTGGCTGTGCAGCCGCCGCGCCTTCGCGCGGATCTCCAGCATCCCCACGTCGCTGGAGTCATCCACCCACAGCGGCGCCGCCGACAGGCGCTGGCTGGCCTTGAGGATCTTCGGCCAGCGCTGCTCGGCCACCCGCCCCTTGCGCAGCTCCTCGCCCTTGATCCGCGCCTGCGAGGCGACGAAGCGCTGCGCCAGCTCCGACTCCGCCATCTCCAGCGAGAACAGCGCCACCGGCTTGCCGTGCTCGACGGCCGCGTTCTCGGCGATGTTGCACACGAGCGCGCTCTTGCCCATCGCCGGTCGCGCGGCGATGATGATCAGGTTGCCCGCCTGGAAGCCGCCGGTGATCTCGTCCAGGTCCTTGAAGCCCGACGGCGTGCCCGTCAGCGAGGTGCCCTCCAGCGACAGGCGGTGCAGCTTGTCGAGCTCCTCGTGCAGCACCTCCTCGATCGCCCGGAAGTCCTGCTGGCGGTCGTCGCGCGCGACCTCGAGCATCGCCTTCTCCGCCTGCTCCACCAGCTCGCGCGGCGGCGCGTCGTGGCCGAGCACGCTCTCCTGGATCTCATACGTGCTCTTCAGCAGACGGCGCAGCAGCGCGTTCTCGCGCACGATCTGCGCGTAGCGGCGCGCGTGGCCCGCCGCCGGCACCACGCCGGTCAGCTCATCCACGGTCGCCGGGCCGCCGACCTGCTCGAGCTTGCCCATCTGGCGCAGGCGGTCGGTGACCGTCAGCACGTCCACCGGCTCGCTTTCGTTGTACAGCGCGAGCATCGCCTCGTAGATCGTGCCGTGACGCTCGCGGTAGAAGTCCTCCGCTCGCAGCCCCTCTTCGATCACCAGCG
Organism: Solirubrobacteraceae bacterium; assembly: GCA_050012835.1. Classification (GTDB taxonomy): domain Bacteria; phylum Actinomycetota; class Thermoleophilia; order Solirubrobacterales; family Solirubrobacteraceae; genus Palsa-744. The sequence continues at coordinate 10,265 of JBEKGK010000028.1, forward strand.
CGTACAGCGAGCGATCCGACAGCAGGATCGCGCCGAGCACCGACTGCTCGGCGTCGAGGTTGTGCGGCGGCGTGATCACGCCGGTGGAGGCGCCGTTGGCGCCATTGGCTGGGGATGCGACGCTCACGGCCATGGTCGTGCCGAGTCTAGGCTGCGCTCGGGCGCATTCCGACGGTTGTTCCCGCAAATGCGGCGCGAAAAAGCTGAGGCGTCGTCACGAACACATGTTCGCACCAGGCGAGGACGGAGCTGCTACGCGCGGTCGCGGTTCTCGGCAAAGCGCAGCAGTGAGTCGACTCGGCCCCCCACCGCGTCAGCGGTCGGGGACGATCGGCTCACCTGCGGAGCGTCATTTCTTGGCGACGACCATCGTCTTGATCGTGGCGGTGACGCCCTCGACCACATCGACGACGACCATGTACGTGCCGACGTTCTTGATCGGCTCGGGGAGATGCACGCTCCGTTTGTCGAGCCGCAGGCCGCGTGCTTCGCGGATCGCGCTGGCGATGTCCTGTGCGGTCACCGACCCGAACAGCCGTCCGTCCGCACCCGCCTGCTGGGGGATCGTGAGCACCGTGCGGTTGAGCAGGTTGACGTTCTCCTGCGCCCGCTCGACCGCCTCGCGCGCGGCGCGCTCGGCCGCCGCCTGACGCTGGCGGACCGTCTCGATCGCGCCCTTGGTCGCCGGCTGGGCGAGCTTGCGCGGGATCAGGTAGTTGCGCAGGTAGCCCTTGGAGACGTCCACGACGTTGCCCTGCTCGCCGAGCGTGTCAACGTCCTTGAGGAGAATCGCCTCGGGCATGGGGGCCGCCTAGCGCTCCCGGTCCCGGTCGCCGCGGTCGCGGCGGGGGCTGTCGTCACGACCGCCCTCGTTCACGTACGGCAGCAGCGCCAGCTCGCGGGCGCGCTTGACCGCGCGGGCGATCTGCACCTGGTGGCGCCGGCACGAGCCGGTGATCCGCCGGGAGCGGATCTTGCCCTTCTCGGAGATGAACTTGCGCAGCGACGCCACGTCCTTGTAGTCGACCTGCTCGATCTTGTCGCGGCAGTGCTGGCACGGCTTGCGCCGCCCGCTGCCGGGACCGCCCTTCTTGTCGCGCCGGCGTACCGGCTTGCCGCGACCGCGTGCTTTGGCCATCAGCGTCCTCCGCCGGGGCTGCGGTGATGATCGGGCATGAATGGGCGGCTGGAAGACACTGGGACCTCGCTGTACTGGCTAGAACGGAATGTCGTCGTCGCCGGCTGCGCCGGCGACCGGTGCGGGCTGGAAATCCCCTTCGTCGACCGGGATGTCGCTGCCCTTGGAGGGCCCGTTACCGGCGAACCCACCTCCACCGGAGGGGTCATCGCGCGAGCCCAGGAACTGCACCGAGTCGGCAATGATATCGATTGCCTGGCGTTTCGTCCCGTCCTGTGCCTCCCACTCGCGCCACTCCAGCCGTCCGTCGATCGCCACGGGGCGTCCCTTGGACAGGAAGCGCGCCGCGTTCTCGCCCTGCGCGCCCCACACCGTGATGTTGAAGTAGTTGGGCTTGTCCTCCCATTCGCCGCTGCTGCCGTTCTTGCGGCGCGTGTTGCATGCGACCCGCAGGCTGCACACCGAGCTGCCGCTCGGCAGCGAGCGCAGCTCCGGGTCGGCGGTCAGGTTTCCGGTCAGCACGACCCGGTTGATGTTGGTGGCGGCCACGGCTGTCTTCCTTTCAGCTTGTCGGCCCCCCGCTCGGCGGGAGGAGTCCTCTGTCGTCTAAGGAGTGGAGGGCTCGAGTCTAGAGCGGAGCGGGGGCGCAACTCACGGCCCGGTGAGGTGGGCTCGCTCGTATCCCGCTCATTGCGAAGATCGCTTCGCCCGCGGTGAGGTGCGGAACACCTCATCCCAGTATGGCGCGCTGATCCCGAAGCCACGGGTGTCGTCCTGGAAGTGATGGCGCATGTGCCGCTCGCGCAGCATCCTTCCCAGCCGTCCATGGGGGCGGAAGTGGTGCAGGTAGTAGTGGGTCAGGTCGTAGATCAGGTAGCCCGCGAAGAAGCCCGCGCCGATCGCGGGCGCGTAGCGTGCGCCGAAGATCACGTACAGCAGACCGAACACGGCCGCCCCCAGGGGCACGCTCACGGCCGGCGGCATCACCAGGCGCATGGGGTCGTTGGGGTGGTCGTGGTGGACGCCGTGGATGATCCAGTGCAGGCGTGCTCCGAACCCGTCCTCCGGTTCGAAGTGGAACACGATCCTGTGCAGCCAGTACTCGAACAGCGTCCACAGCGCATAGCCGCCCGCGGCCAGGCCGACCGCAGCGAGCACGCTCACGTTCGACAGCCCCCACGCTCCGAGCGCGACGATCGCCGGCACGAAGATGATCACGGGCACCATCGGATGCACACGCGAGAGCGCGTCGAGCACCCTCGAGTCGAACATCGGCGGCGACGCGCGCAGCACGTCGCTCCTACTGCCCGGCCTGTCGTCGATCTCCTCAGCCCAGTTCATGCGCACGATCTTAATAGCACTGCGTCGCGCGCGTGCCCGTAGTCTGCCCCGCGGCTATGCGGGCTCGGCCACGGCGAGCTCGGCCTCCACGACCACGCCGTCCGGCGCCGCCTCGACGCGCTGGCCGATCTCCGATCGGTCGGTCTCGACGCGGCGGGCGGCGGGCGCCGAGGACGAGCGCATGTCGGGCGCGTCGGGGACGCCCGGCGCGAGCTTGATGATTCGAAAGCGCATCACGCCGTCGGTGATCCGCAGCGTGCGGTCGAGGCCGCTGAGCAGCTCGCTCGAGCCGGCGTGGAACTGCAGCAGGTGGTACTCGGCGCTCGCCTTTTTGTCGATCGGGTAGGTGAGCGGGCGCTCGCCCCACTCGTCGTGGCGCAGCAGCTCGCCCTGCGCCTCCACCGCGGCGCGCGCGTCGGCGACGATCTTGGCGCGTGCGCTCTCCTCCGCCTGCGGGTCAAGCAGCAGCACGAGATCGTATGTGGGTGCGGGCAGGGTCATACGGCTTCGGCGCAAAGAGTAGCGCGTCCGCTGTTGCGGGCAGTGCATGCACTGCCCGGAGGGACCGCACATGTGCGGTCCCCAGGACGGCCGCATGCGGCCGTCCCAGCCTTGCCGCATGCGGCAAGGCTCTCCAGATCGGCCTTCGATCAGGCATCTGACGGAAGCTCGTCAGCCGGCCGTCTACCGGGTGGCGCCCTTGGCGCGGATGTCCGCCAGCTGCTCGTCGATCCAGTCGCCGGGGTCGCGCGAGGTGACGATCTGCGCGAGCCCCTGCGCCCGCCGCCGGCGCTCGCGGCGGTCCATGGTCAGGGCGGCGTAGATCGAGTTGGCCAGCTCCTGGATGTCGAACGGGTTCACCGACAGCGCAAACTCGCCGAGCTCCTCATGGGCGCCGGTGTTCTCCGACAGGATCGAGACGCCCTCGCGCTCGTTGACGATCGGCCCCTCCTTGGCGACCAGGTTCATGCCGTCGAACATCGCGTTCACGAGCAGCACGTCGTAGTGCTTGTACGCCGCCATCGCCTCCTCCAGATCGTCGCGCAGCTTCAGCTGGATCGGCATCCAGTCGGGGGTGCCGTGGCGATGGTTGACGACCGCCACCAGCGCCTCGATCCGCTCGAGGTACTCCGCGTACTGCGGCACGTCGGTACGCGATGGCATCAGCTGGGCCATGAACGTGACCCGCTCGGTGAACTCGGGGTGCTCCTCCAGGAACAGGTCGAACGCCGAGAACCCGCGCAGCACGTTCTTGCTCAGGTCCGCGCGATCCACCCTCAGGATCAGGAAGTCGCGCCGGCGGCGCAGCAGCTCCTCCTCGAACTCCCGCACGCGCGCGCTCTGCGCGATCTGGCGCGTGGCGCGGTGATCGATCGGCAGCGGATACGCCCGCACCCACACCTCCCGCTCGCCGGTGCGCACGAGCCCTCGCTCGAAGTCGACCTCCAGGTCCATCAGGTCGCGGCAGCACTGCAGGAAGTTGTGCCTGTAGGAACGCGTGTGGAAGCCGACGATGTCGTTCGCCAACAGGCCCGTGAAGATCTCCTCGCGGATCCGCGTCGGCAGCACCCGCCAGGCGTCCGGCTGGGTCCACGGGATGTGGATGAAGTGGTGCAGGAACACGTCCGGGCGCGCGCGGCGCACGAGGTCGGGCAGCGTGTACAGGTGGTAGTCGTGGACCATCACGACCGGTTCGGATGTGCCCTCCAGCTGCTCGACGACCGCGCGCGCGAGGTCCTCGTTGACGACGTTGTAGCCGAACTCGAACGCCTCGATCTCCTCGCGGCGGATGTCCGGTGCGTTGGACAGGTCCCACAGGTAGTGCTGGATGAACCACAGCATCGGGTTGGCGAACACGTTGTAGAAGCGGTCGTAGGCGTCCGGATCGCTGACCACCAGGCGCACCTGGTACTCGCCCCCGGCCGGCGAGCGCACCGAAAATGCGCCCCCTCCGTGCTCGCGCGAGATCTCCACGTCGTACTCGCTCATCGCCGAGGCGATCCAGATCACTTCGCGATGCGAGGCCAGGCCGCTCAGCGCCGTCACCAGCCCCCCAGAGCCGCGCTGCACCTCTCCGTGGGCCTGGAAGGTCACGGGCCCGCGGTTGCTCACCAGCACCAGCGCAGGACGCTGTGCCGGCTCGTCGGTCATGACTCGCGCAGCTCGTTGAAGATCTTCAGGTAGTCGCGCAGGTAGCGCGGCGTGAGGAAGTGCTGGCGCACGTGCTCCTTGCCACGCCTGCCCAGCGCGCGGCCGAGCTCGGGGTCACGCAGGAACTCGGCGGTGCGCCGCGCGCACTGATCGACGCTGGAGACCAGGTAGCCGGTCACGCCATCCTCGATCTGCAGCGGTATGCCGCCGACGTTGCCGCCGACGAACGGGCGCGCCTTCCAGATCGCCTCCGAGACCGTCAGCCCGAAGCCCTCGCGGGTGGACTTCTGGATCAGCACGTCGGCGTGCGACTGGAACGCGTTGACCTCGATCGCGCCGACGTTGTTGAAGTTGTTGAGGATGTGTATGTCCGGGTCGCCGTCCGCGTGCGCGATCGTCGAGTTGAAGAAGTCCCAGCCCTCGGGGTCGTCGCTGGCCATCGAGCCGACCAGCGCCAGCTGCACCTCGGGCATCGTCTCCTTGACCTGGCGGTAGGCGTCGATCACGCCCAGCGGGTCCTTCCACGGATCGAAGCGCGAGACCTGGCAGATCAGCGGCCGGTCGACGTCGATCCCGAACTGCCCGCACACGAACGCGCCGTCCTCGGGCGAGAGCGCCATGTTCTTGGGAGTCAGCGGGTCGATCGCGGGCGGCACCACGTTGACTTTGCCTTTCATCCCCTCGGGCACGTAGTCGCGCATGTGGAACAGCGACTGGGGGTACTCCTGGATGTAGGGCAGCAGCTGGCTGATCGTGTCGGGGTTCGGGGTGGAGACGTCGATGTGGCAGCGCCACACCCAGCCCTTGGCCTTCTCCGGCACCAGCTGGCACAGCGCCGCCGGCTGCGGGTCGTGGATCAGGCACACGTCCCAGCCGCCGGTGAGCTCGCGCGCGTTGATCTCGTTGTACTTGCGCCAGGTGGCCCACTGCTCCTCGTCGAGGTCCTGGGGAGCGCCCTGGAGGGCGTTGTGCATCAGCTTGGTCGCGTTGAAGAACTCTTCGCGGCCGTAGATCACCTGCCACTCGCAGTCCAGGCCCACGTCGCGCATCAGCGGCACGAGCGTGTACAGGATCTCCGAGACGCCGCCGCCGAACGCCGTGGCGGAGATGTGCACCACGCGCTGGCCCTGCAGCGGCTCGGCCAGCTCGCGGATCTCCGCGATCAGCTCGCGACCGCAGATGTGCGTGTAGTCGGCGAGCGTCTTGTGGGCGACGGCGACGGGCTGCAGCACGCGGCGGCACGATACCTAACCCGACGCCTGGACCCGTGGACGCAGGCTTCTCGCAACGTCCGGCGGCCGGCGCGCGGGCGGGTGGGCGCGCTCGCATTGCTCCGCGCGAGGAGCCGGCTCGCGGACTATGGTCTACGGGCATGCTCAACGGGCGCCTCTACCGAGCGGCATTCGTGCCCTTCCTGCTCGCGCTTGGAGTCGCCGCGTTCTCGCTCGGCTCCCGGCCGCTGCCGCTCACCTCGACGCTCGCCCCCGACGCCTTCGAAGGCGCGCCCGCATACGCCGAGCTGCAGAAGCTGGTCGCCGACTTCCCGCAGCGGCGCCCCGGCAGCCGCGGCGACGAGGATCTGGCGCGCTACGTCGCCGGCAAGCTGGAAGCCCTCGGCGGCACGGGCGGCGGCGGCTTCTCGGTGCGCACGTATCACTTCCAAGCCCAGACGATCGACGGCGAACGCTCGCTGAGCACCGTCGTCGCGCAGCGCCCGGGCTCGACCAGCGCCGCGCCGATCCTGATCCTCGCGCACCGCGACGCCGCCGCGCCCGGGGCCGAGGCGGAACTGTCGGGCACGGCCGCGCTGCTGGAGCTGGCGAGCGTGTTCGCCTCGCGCGAGACCAAGCGCACGATCGTGCTGGCCTCGACCAGCGGGGGCAGCGGCGGTGACGCGGGCGCGACGCAGCTGCTGTCCGAGCTCTCGAGAATCGGGGGCACGACGGCCGCGGGCGGCGGTCAGGGGCCGTTCGACGCGGCGATCGTGCTCGGCGACCTCGCCAGCACGCATGCGCACCCACCGCTCGTGGTGCCGTTCTCGGGCGGCCTCGGCTCCGCGCCGCTGGAGCTCCAGCGCACGGTCGCCGCGGCGATCACCCAGGAGGTCGGCGTCAACCCCGGTGCGCCGAGCACGCTCGGGCAGCTCGCGCACCTCGCGTTCCCGCTGAGCGTCGGCGAACAGGGCGTGCTGAACGCCGGCGGCATCCCGGCGGTGCTCGTCCAGGCCTCGGGTGAACGAGGTCCCGGTGGGTGGGGAGCTTCATCGAGAGCAGGGGTGAGCATGGAACGCCTGGAAGGCTTCGGGCGGGCGGTGCTGAGCGCCGTCGACGCGCTCGACACGGCCCCGGATGTCCCTCAGGCGATGCAGACCGGCCTGCTCCTGCAGCACAAGACGATGCCTTCGTGGGCGCTGCGGCTGCTCGTGCTGACGCTGCTGCTGCCGCCGCTGGCCGCCGCGCTGGACGGGCTCGCACGCGCGCGCCGCCGCCGTCTGCCGGTCGGGCGCTGGACGCTGTGGGTGGCGAGCTGTGCGCTGCCGTTCCTCAGCTGCGCGGTGCTCGCCTACGTGCTCGGCTGGCTCGGGGTGCTCGGCGCGACGCCGTCCGCGCCCGTCCTGCCCAGCGCGCTGCCGTTCGGCGGGCGGGCCGCCACCGCGGTGGTGGCGGTCGCGCTGACGTTCGCGCTGACGTGGCTGTTGTGGGGTGGGCTGATGCGGCGCCTGCGCTGGGGCGTGCGCCCCGATCCCGATGTGGCGGGCCTGTCGCTGCTGCTCGTGCTGCTCGCCGTCGGCGTGGTCGCATGGGTCGGCGATCCGCTCACCGCGCTGCTGGCGCTGCCGGCGCTGCATCTGTGGCTGGCGCTCGCCGTGCCCGACCGGCTGGAGATCGGCCAGGTTCCCCACCGCCTGGTCTCGCTCGCGCTCGTCGTGCTCGGCGTGCTCCCGCTGGTGGCGCTGATCGCCTTCTACGCGCACCAGCTCGGGTTGGGAGTGGGCGATGTGGCGTGGACGGGCGTGCTGCTGCTGGCGGCGGGACAGGTCGGGCTCGGGGGAGCGATCCTGTGGAGCCTCGCGTTCGGCTGCGCCGCCGCCGCCGCGATGCTCGCCGTCAGGGCACGGCAGGCGCCCCCGGGGATAAAGGAGGCGGGCGGGATCGACGTCACGATCCGCGGTCCGCTGTCCTACGCCGGTCCGGGATCACTTGGCGGTACGGAGTCCGCTCTGCGACGATAGGGGCAGTGTCAGAGTCGTTTGCCACCGCAGCGCCCAGCGCGGCGCTCGCGCCGGCCAAGGAGCGCCGGTCGGGCTCGGCGCGCGCCGTGCGCGCGCTCGCCGTGCTGATGATCGTCGCCGGCGCGCTCGCGCTGCTCGACGCGATCGTCACGCTCGTCTGGCAGGAGCCGATCTCGGCGCTGTACGCGACGCTCAGGCAGGACCACCTGAGCGGCGATCTGAGCAAGGTCGAACGCGCGGCGCCGACGCCCGTCGAGCGCCGCACGCTGGCGAGCCTGCCGGACGAGCGCGCCCGGATCGCGTTTCTCGCCGGCGAGCTCGAACGCCACGCGGGCGACGGCGCTGCCGTCGGGCGCATCGTGATCCCGCGGGTCGGCGCGAACTACGTGGTCGTCGACGGCACCGACACCAGTGACCTCATCAGCGGGCCCGGGATCTACAAGGAAACGAGCTTCCCCGGGATCCCCGGGACGACCGCCATCGCCGGCCACCGAACCACCTACCTGGCGCCGTTTCGCGAAATCAACCTCCTGAAGCCCGGCAACCACATCCTGCTGTTCATGCCCTACGCGCACTTCACCTACACCGTCATCGGCCAGCGGGTGGTCTCCCCGAACGATGTTCGCGCCGCCGTCTCCGAGGTCGGCTACAGCCGCCTCGTGCTGTCGGCATGCACGCCCGTGTTCACGGCCGAAAAACGCCTGCTCGTGTACGCGCGGCTCACGCGCACCGTGCCGGTTGGCGCCGCGCGGCTGCTCCCCGGCGGCGCGATACCGCAACCGATCGAAGCGCAGCCCCGCCGCCCGCCCGCGGCGCCGCCCGCGCTACCAGCGATGCTCGTATCCCTCGATCCGGACAGCGTCTCCCCGCTCGTCTGAGAGCGTCGCGCCGGGCGCTCCGCTGCGCACCTCGCCGATCCAGCTGACCCGCACCGCGCCGGCGTCCGCCACGGCCGCCTCCACGCGCGCGCGGTCCGCGGCGGCGGCGCAGAAGCACAGCTCGTAGTCTTCGCCGCCCGCCGCCGCAAGGCGCCAGGGCTCCACGCCCAATGCGCCCGAGACCTCGGCCACACCCTCATGCAGCGGCAGCGCCGTGAGCGCCACGTGCAGGCGCACGCCGCTGGCGCGGCCGACGTGGCCGGCGTCGGTCGCCAGGCCGTCGGAGAGGTCGATCATCGCGTGCACCCCCGCTGCCGCCAGCGCGCGACCCTCCCGCAGTCGTGGCATCGGCGCGCGCGAGCGCGCGAGCGCCGCCTCGGCCGCGGGCGTGCGCGGCGCCCGGCCCTCCAGCACGGCGAGCGCGGCGCCGCAGGCGCCCAGGCTCCCGGTCACGCCGACGAGGTCTCCCGCGCGCGCGCCGTCGCGGCCGACCAGCTCATCGGCGCCGTCCGCCCAGCCGACCGCGGTGACCGACACGATCAGCGCCGGCGCGCCGACGACGTCCCCGCCGGCGATCGTCGTGTCCGTCTGCGCCGCAAGCGCGCCGGCGGCGCGCACCAGCTCGAGCGCGCGCCGCTCGCCGAAGTCCGCGGGCAGGCCCAGCACGAGGTAGGCCTCGCCCGGGTCGGCGCCCATCGCGGCCAGGTCCGACAGCGCGCCCGCGAGCGCCCGGTGCCCGACCTCGGCAGGTGTCGCCCAGCCCTCGCGCAGGCGGAAGTGGACGCCGTCGACCGTCGCATCGACCGAGGTGACGCACACCGCCCGTGCGCGCACGATCGCCGCGTCGTCCCCGGTCCCGCGTATGACCCGCTCCGCCGGGCGCGAGCTCGCCAGCTCGGCTTTGATGGATTCGATCAGGGAGCGCTCAGCGATGCCGGTGCTCGCGAGTCCGGTGCTCAGCGGTGCCGGTAGACGATCCGCGCGCGGTCGAGGTCGTACGGCGAGAGCTCGCAGCGGACGCGATCGCCCGGCAGGATGCGAATCCGAAAGCGGCGCATCTTGCCCGCGACGTGCCCGAGGACCACGTGGTCGTTGTCCAGCTTCACGCGGAACATCGCGTTCGGCAGGGCCTCGATCACCTCGCCCTCGAATTCAACCTTGTCCTCCTTCGCCACGCCGCACCCCATCTGGTCGCCCGCTCCCGGCGAGCATGACCGTTAGTTGTTCCTATCAGGACTCAAACTACCAGCGCCGGAGCTGCGAAGGGGCGTGGGCGGGCGCGAGGGGCGCGTTAACCGGGCCCCGCCCCACCCGCTCCGCCGGTCTGCTTGTCGACCGGTTCTTCCGCAGCATGCTGCGCAGGCGGTGTGCTCGGTTCCTTGGCGGGCGGCGTGGGCACCACCTGCGCAGGCTGTTCGGGAGCTTCTTTCGGCGCACCGTTGCCTTTGGCGCCCGGGTGCGTGGCGGCGGGCTTGTGGGGTGTCCTCGTGCCGGTGTGTTCGGGTGTGTGCGCGGCTTCCTGGGCGGCGAGCGCGAGGCCGGTGCTCGCGTATTTGCCGTAGAACGGCTCGTAGGAGATCGCTTCCTTGGACGGTGGGAATTCGACGCACGGCTTGCCTTCGGTGACCGCCGCCATGTAGGCGTGCCAGATTTCCGCCGGCAGATAGCCGCCCTGCTGGGGCTCGCCGTGCACGTCGGTCATCGCGATGTCCCGCTTGGGGTAGCCCATCCACACGGCCGTCGCGTAATCGGGGGTGTAGCCGTCGAGCCAGGCGTCGTACAGTTCTTCGGTCGTGCCCGTCTTGGCGGCGGTCGGGCAGTCGATCGCCGAGCGCGTCGCGGTGCCGCCCTCGACGTTTTCGTGCAGGATGCTCGTCTCCACCGCGGTGACGGCTTCGCTGAGCACCTTCACCCGGTGCGGCCTGCCCCAGTCTTCGTCGACACGGCCGCCGGGGAACACGACCTTGGTGATCGCGATCGGCGTGTTGCGATAGCCACCGTCGGCGAGCGTCGCGTAGACGTCGGCCATTTCCAGCGGCGTCACGCCCACTTCGAGGCCGCCGAGCGCTTGGGCGGGGTTGCCGAGCAGGTGCTCCTTGACGCCCATCTCGTATGCGGTGTGCGTGATCGTTTCCTCACCCAGGTCGGCGGCGAGCTGCGCGTAGACGGTGTTGTCGGATTTGAGCGTCGCCTGAACCAGGTTGATAGGGCCATTCTGCTCGCCCCCGAACGTTTTGACCCCGTAGGTCGGATAGCCGGCCAGCCACCCCGGCTGAAGCGTGTGGGAGTCGTAGATGGTGGAGTTGGGGTCGATGCCACGCGTGAGCGCGTCGGCGAGGTCGATCGCCTTGAACGTCGAGCCGGGCTGGCGATGCCCGTCGGCGGCGAGGTTGTACTGAGACTGCTCGTAGCTCTCGGACTCGGCCATCGCCTCGATGTCGCCGTTGTGCGGGTTGATCGTCACGATCGCCGAGGCTGGGTCGCCGGGCTCGTTGAGCACTTCGGCGATCGCGTTGCGCGCGAGACGCTGCATGTTCAGGTCGATCGTCGTGTACACCTTCAGCCCGCCCTGCTCGACGGCCTTGGCGCCGTAGCGTTCGATCAGCTGCTGGCGCACGAATTCGAAGAAGAAGCCCTCTTTGCGTTCGGAGTAGTAGTAGCCGCGGTGGGTCTCCAGCGGCGCCCGCTCGGTGGCTTGTGCCTGCGCCCTGCTGATGTAGTGCAGTTCCGCCATCTTCGCCAGAACCTCGTTGCGACGTTCCTTGGCGGCCGCGGGATTCACGAGCGGGTTGTACTGCGAGGGCGCCTGCGGCAGGCCGGCGAGCAGCGCGCACTGCTCGAGGTCCAGCTGCGAGACGGGCTTGTCGAAGAGGATGCGCGCCGCCGCCTGCACACCGAGCGTCGTCTGCCCGCCGACGGTTCCGTAGTCGACGTCGTTGAGATAGCTGTTCAGGATCGAGCGCTTGCTGTGGTGTTCGTTGTATTCGATCGCGAGCTTCGCCTCGGCGATCTTCTGCTTGAGCGTGCGCTCGTCGCCGCCGAGATAGAGGTTGCGCACGAGCTGCATCGTGATCGTCGAGGCTCCCTGCAGGGCCTGCCCGTGCACGAGATCCTTGATCGCGGCGCGGAAGATCCCGGTCACGTCGATGCCGTCGTCTTTATAGAAGCGCTGGTCCTCGATCGACACGGTCGCGTTCTTGAGATCGGCGGGGATTTCGCTCCAGCCGACGGGCGTGCGCAGTTCGTCGGACTGGATCGCGCCCAGGCGCGATCCGTTGGCGGCGTACACCTCCGAGGTGCCTCCGCCGATACGCGCGTGACGGGAGGCCAGCCCGCGAGTGTCGTGGGCGGCATTCAGGACGTAGCCGACCGCCGCGATCACTCCGACGACGAGCGACATCGCGACGACGCTGGCCCCGACGAACAGGATGCGCGTGCTTCCGCGGCGGTTGTGGCGACGCTTTCGTGCTTGTCGGGACATCTCGGGGATTCGAGATTACCGCGCGCGTTGTGATTTCCTGGCGCTTGCGAGCGCGGCGATCTCTACGCTCCGATGCCAATCATGAACTCCGACACCGCCGAGCTCGCATGAACTCCGACACCGCGGAGCTCGCCGTCACGGACAGCGGGGGCGAGCTGGCCGGCCCGCTCGATCCTCCGCAGGCCGCCGGGCAGGCGTCGGCTCAGGATTCTCTCGCTCCGGCCCGGGCGTGGCTCGCGCGCCTGCGTGCGGACCCCGCGCGGATGGCCGCCGTGCGCGAGAGCTGGCGGGCGCTGTGGAGCTCGCGGCTGCTCGTGTGGACGGCGGGTGTGGGCACGGTCGTGGCGTTCGGCTTCGGGCCCGAGCGCAAAGCCTTCGATCCTCCGGGTGTGACCCGGGGCTTCGGCTGGCTCGGCGACCTGCTGGCCGCCCCGGCGGCGCGCTGGGACGCGGCCTGGTACCTGGTGATCGCCCGCTTTGGCTACCGCCCCGACCTCAGCGCCTACACCTCCTCGCGCACGGCCTTCTTCCCGCTGTATCCGCTGGGACTGCGGAGCATCGCGTGGTTCGGCGTGCCGCCGGTGCTCGCGGGCGTGCTGCTCTCGCTGGGCGCGTTCGCGCTCGCCCTGTACGGCATCCATCGTCTGACCACGCTCGAGCTGGCACGTGGCGCGTGGCCGTCGCTCGCCGGCGAGCGCGTCGCCGAGGCGGCGCGCCTGGCGGTGCTGCTGACAGCGTTCGCGCCGATGGCGTTCTTCTTCTCGGCGGTGTACTCGGAGTCGCTGTATCTGGCCCTGTCGGTGGGGCTCTTCTGGAGCGCGCGCCACGGACGCTGGATGTGGGTCGGCGTGCTCGGAGCGCTCGCCGGCGCCACGCGCAGCACCGGCCTGGTGCTGATTCTGCCGGCCCTGGTGATCTACCTGTACGGGCCGCGCGAGGACCGCGCGCCCGATCGGCCCGGAGAGCGGCGCTCGCGCCTGCCTGCCTGCGCCCTTCGGGGTGTGCCCGTCAGGGTGAGCCCGCGCTACCGGCTGCGGCGCGACGCGCTGTGGCTGACGCTGCTGCCGGTCGGCGTGGTGCTGTACGGGGTCTACCTGGCGCTTGCGGGCGGCGACCCGCTCGCGCCGCTGCACGCCCAGGAAGTGTGGAGCAGGCACTTCGCGGGCCCCTATGTGGGCATCTGGGACGGCGTGCGCGCGGCGTTCGAGGGCGCCCGCCAGCTGCTGTCGGGCCAGCGCCATCACATTTACTTCCAGACCGGCGGCGACAGCCCGTTCGTGATGGCCGGGCACAACCTGATGCTGATCGCCTTCCTCGCGGCGGCGATCCCGGCCGTCGTGGGGGTCATGCGCAGGCTCCCGCTCGCGTACGGCGCCTACGTGCTCGCGGCGCTGGCGCTGCCGCTCTCCTACCCGGTGACCGCGCAGCCGCTGATGTCGCTGCCGCGCTTCCTGGTGGTGCTGTTCCCGCTCGGCATCTGGCTGGCGGCGTGGCTGGTGGAGCATCCGCGCCTGCAACGCCCCGCGCTCGCGCTGTCGGCGGCGCTGATGGTCGTCTTCCTCGCGCAGTTCGCCACCTGGCATTGGGTGGCGTAGGCGATGGAGGGATCGCAGGACGCGGATGGCAGCCGCTCGCCGGACACCGCCTGGCCGGTATGGACGGCCCCGGTCGCGCTGCTCGGAGGGCTCGTGCTGGCGATTGTGGGCGGTCTCGTGCTCGAGATTCCAGCGACGCTCGTGTTCGGCGTGAAGCTCTCGAGCAACAGCCTCCCACCCGGCCTGTCGATTGCCGACACCGTGGTGCAGGACGTCGGGTTCGTGGTCGTCGCCGTGTACTGCGCGCAGCTCGGCGGGCGGATCGCGCGCTCGTGGCAGTTCGGCCTGCGCCGCCCGGGGGCGGGGTGGTGGCCGGCTGCGCGCCTGATCGTGCTGCTGCTGATCGCGTTCGTGGTGCTCAGCGTGATCTGGTCGGAACTGGTCCACCCCGGTAAAGAGAAGACGCTCGAACAGCTCGGCTCCAACGAAGGCGCCGCGCTGCTGGTGCTGAGCGCGGGCCTGACGTGCGTGGTGGCGCCGATCTGCGAGGAGCTCCTGTTCCGCGGCTACATCTTCACCGCGCTGCGCAACTGGCGCGGGACGCTGCCCGCGGCGGTGATCACGGGGCTGCTGTTCGGCGGGGTGCACGTCGAGTCGGCGCCCGTGCTCGACCTCGTGCCGCTGGCCGCGCTCGGCTTCGGCCTGTGCCTGCTGTACCGCTACACGGGCTCGCTGTACCCGTGCATGATCGCCCACTCGCTGAACAATTCGATTGCGTTCTCCGGCCTGGAGGGCTGGGGCTGGCAGTCGCTCGTGCTGATGGTGAGCGCGCTCGTGGCGATCGCCGCGCTCGTGCTCGCGTTCAAGCGCGTCGGGCTGATCGCGCCCGAGGCCCGTCTCGCCCGGCCTGGCGCGTAGGATTCACCCATGCTCCGCGGCCACGTCCTGGGCAGCGACCGGGCGAGCGCCCGCGCGCGGCTGCTGGCGGCGCTGTGCACGACGCTCTTGTGCGTGAGCGCCGCGCCCGCCGCCGCCGAAACGACGGCTGCGTCTCCGGCGCCCGCCTCGACTCCGTCCGTGCCATCGCCGGTCCCCGCGCCCGGGGGAGTTCGGCTCGTGCTGCAGAAGGTCGGCGGCAGCCCCCCGTTCGCGCTCGTCGGGGCGCGGATCGTGGTGCGCGGCATCGTCACGCCATACGTCGCAGGCCAGACCGTCGACGTGAGCTTCTACCGCGACGGGCGCAAGCTGGCGGTTGACGTCGCAAGCGTGCTCCCGGTGGGCAGCGGCGCGGGCCAGTTCCACCTCGACTTCACCAGCCACTACGGCGGGCTGGTGCAGGCGCGCGCGGCGCACTACGCCACATCGCAGCAGCAGGCGTTCGGTGGCCGCTCGCCGGCGGTGCGCTTCGTCAACCCGAACGTCGGCCCCGGCGATCGGGGGCAGTCGGTGCGGCTGCTGCAGTCCGAGCTCGACGTGCTCCACTACGCGGTTGCGCTCACGGGGGTGTTCGACGAAGGCACCGGGCAGGCGCTCGTCGCCTACCGCAAGATGACCGGGCTCGAACGGGTTCCGTACGCGGGCAGGCGGGTGTTCGAGCTGCTGGCGCGCCGCGCGGGGAGCTTCCGCGTGCGCTACCGCGGCGACGGCCGCCACGTCGAGGCCAACCTGACCAGGCAGGTGCTCGCGGAGATCGAACCGGGCGGGCGCGTGCGCAAGATCTACACGATGAGCTCGGGCAAGCCCTCGACGCCGACGGTGATCGGGCGCTTTCAGGTCTATGAGAAGACCGCCGGGGAAAACAGCGAGGGCATGGTCGACTCCAACTACTTCATCCGCGGCTACGCCATCCATGGCTACCACGAAGTCCCGACGTACGCCGCCAGCCACGGCTGCCTGCGCGTGCCGATCCCGGATGCGCCCGCGATCTACGCATGGGTGCGCGACGGCACGCCGGTCGACGTGTACAACGAAGACGGTGGCGGCAGCGCCCAGGTGCGCGCCAACGCCGGCCCGTAGCCGCGCTCTACACCCGGACGCGCAGCGCGCGCGCCAGATAGCCGAAGCCGAAGCCGTAGACGGCGAGCGCGAGCAGCAGCTTCACGCCGCGGACCACCCATTCGCTGCTCGAGCCGGAGACCACGCCGGCGAAGGGAGACGTGAGTTCCGCGGATGCTTCGTCCAGCGCTTTGTGCACGCTGCCCGGGCGGGAGCCTTCGCTGTTGCCCTGCGCGCCCGACCCCTTGCCTGACGCTGGCGATTTGCCTGTGAGCTCTTCCTGCTGGTGTTCGGATGCGCCTTTGCTCTGTTCGATCACGAACGCCCCGAACGACAGGATCACGATCGCGCATATCACGAATGAGGCAAGCCTGAGCAATTTCACGATCGAGGGAACCACAGCGGTAGATTAGGAGCCGGCGTGGACGTCACGGACGAACATACGAGCGACCTGCCGCACGCCCGCATGCGCCTGGTGCGGGAGCTCCGCGAGCACGCGCTGGTGATCGGCGAGGTGACGCTCACGAGTGGCGCTCGCGCGCAGTACTACGTGGACGCCAAGCGCGCGATCCTGCGCCCCGAGGGGTTCGCCGCGCTCGCCGCGCTGCTCGCCGCGCAGGTGCACGAGTGGGACGGCACAGCGGTGGGTGGCATGACGATGGGCGCGGACGCGGTAGCGTGCGCGGCGCTCGCCGGAGGAGCCCGCGTGAAGGCGTTCTTCGTGCGCAAGGACGCCAAGGCACACGGGCTGCAGCGTCGCATCGAGGGCCCGCCGCTGGACGTCGACGACCGCTGCGTGGTCGTAGAGGACGTCGTCACGACCGGTGGCTCGACGCTCGCCGCGATCGCCGCGCTGCAGCAGGACGGGCTTCAGATCTGCGGCGTCGTGAGCGTGCTCGACCGGCTGGCCGGCGGCGGCGCTACGATCGAGCGCGAGGCGGGCGCGCCGTACGTAGCGCTGAGCACGATCGACGACGTCTACCCCGAGCGTCCCGACCGAGAGGCCGACTGACGAGCGTGGCCCACGACGAGCCCGAGGATGCTGCCGCGCCGCTGCTCGTGCGCCCCGCCGGCCCCGAGGACGTGCCGCTGCTGCTGGAGCTGTTCTGGGAGCTGGCCGAGTACGAGCACCTCGAGCACGAGATGCGCGCCACCGAGGAGCGGCTCCGCGACGCGCTGTTCGGGGCGCACCCGGCGGCCGAGGCGCTGATCGCCGAGCGCGGCTCGCAGGTCGCCGGCTACGCGCTGTTCTTTCCCACGTTCTCGAGCTTCCTCACGACCCGGGGGGTGTGGCTGGAGGACCTGTTCGTACGCCCGGCGCATCGCGGTGCCGGCGTGGGCAGGGCGCTGCTGGCAGCGGTTGCCGCGCGCGTGCACGAGTCGGGCGGCGAGCGGCTGGAATGGGCCGCGCTCGACTGGAACGAGCTGGCGCTCGGCTTCTACCGTCGCATCGGCGCGCAGACCATGAACGAATGGATCACGCACCGGCTGGTCGGCGAGGAGCTGGAGCGGCTGGCAGGCGTTTCGGACGCTGGCCCCATCGCCGAGCGCCGGTAGCCTTGCGGAGGACCCGCCGCCGCCGCGGCTGGGCAGCGCCCTCGTAGTCCAATGGATAAGACGACCGCCTCCTAAGCGGTAAATCCAGGTTCGACTCCTGGCGGGGGCATAGCGGCGAAGAGGCTGCAAACAGGCGGTTTTCGGGTTTTCGGTGGCGAGCAGCCGTGGTCATGTAGGTCTTGAAACGCCGATCCTGGCCTCTTGCTGCCCATTGCTGCCCAATCAGCACCGCCGAGCGTGCCCTCCAGCCTCGGTTCACGGGACTCAATTCCCGAACGCCGTGTCGGCCCTGCTCCCGGTTACGCGGCGATGCTCCGAACTGGAGTGCAGTCTGCGCGCGCTTGAGCGCAGCCGTGGAGGCGAAAGCCGAGGGCAACTATCTCCGCATGGCACGGACCAGCCGCTTTAGATCTTTGGTCGCTTTGGCGTTGCGCCGTCAAGACGCGCGCTTGTGCTGCTGTCGGGCTTGGGTGAGTCCGGTGCAATGCCAGCCGCCGCGAGTGCAGCACCGAACGAACCGAAGCGCCAAAACGGGTGGTTGCGGCGGGCACGAGTGGTGGCCCCGATCGGGCGCCCGCCGAACGCGGTCCGGCGTAATAATGAGTCTGCCATGCAAGATCACGACGACCGTGCTGCCGGTGACGACCGCGCTGCCTCAAGTGCGAATGACGATGAGATCGCCCGAATTGAGTTCGGCGTCGACGAGGCGGTCAAGAAGGACACTCGCGCCCAGTGGCTGCGAGAGGTCGCAGGAATCACTGCTGGCGGGGCCGTCGTCGCCGCTGCCGCCGCCGTAGTTGCCGCGGCTCCCGAGGCGTTGGCGGCAGCGGCGGGCATCACCGCGGCGGGTGCCGCAGTCGGCCAGGTAGCGGCACTAGCTGGCCGACGAGACAAGAAGGTCGCGCGTGGTTCTCGAACCGGACCCGATCCGCTTCGTGGGCTCGCCCCGGCGCGCCTAGCAGCCCGTCATAGCCTGACACGGGCGGCGAACGACCCCACGCTCGTATTTCAGGATGGGCCAACCGTGTGAGCACCGTACCCAAAGCCGTTGGGCCGGACGAGCCTCAAGGCGGGCGATCCACGGGTTCGCTTGCGGAGGTTGATCACGCCCTTGCACTTATGCGTCAGGCGCTAGCCGCTCATCCGCTGCCAAGCACGTTCTCGGACCAAGCGTGGACCGAATTGCTCAAGCGGGAGTCGGAGTTCGTGGGAGAGCTAGGGCTCGAGTCCATTCGCCTCGCGCGACAGAAGCGTTGCGACGTTGTCTCCACGTCGGACGTTGGCGAAGCAGATAGCTCAATCAGGCAAGCCGGCCTGGCGAGCCTCTGGACCAGTCTTCAGACTGTCGGTGGTGTGCTCGCAGGCGCGGGGGTCACCGGGCTTATCGCGGTCGTCGGGGAAAAACATCCTAACTCGCTCCTGCTCGCCTTTTCGATTATTGGCCTCGCCGTCGGTTCGGCGATCATCGCTTTCACGCTTGGCCGAATATGGCCCAGGTGGAAACGGTAGTCCAGCGATGCGGTCCCATGGGGCGTATCGGCGGCCGGGAATCCGCGCCGAACGGGCGCGTTCGACGGGCCAGCGGTACCTCCAGGTTCAACTCCTGGCGGGGGCATTGGGCGAAAGACCCTGCTATTGGGCCGGTTTGGAGACCGGGCGCTTCTCGCTGCGAGCTTTCTTCCGGGCACTTGAGCCTCGCTGCTGCCCGTTGCTGCCCATTCAGATCGCTCACCCACCCCGCTCTGTTAGCTCGCGCTGATGGTCAAGAAGCTGATCCAGTGGCGGCTTCCACCCGAACCGGAGAAAGAACTCACGCGCCATCTCAGCTGCTGCGACACGTCCCTCGGCAACGAGGTGCTCACGGGATATCTCGACCTCCCGTGATAGCGATGGAACGCCCGATATCAACGGTCGACTGAACTCCATCCGATTCGGCTGTCCGACGATCAGACCGCGTCCCTCAAGCGGCGCAAGTGCGGCGGAGATAACCATGTTTTCGTCGCCCGACGGGCCTATAGCCAAACGCGCGGCAAGCTCGAACGCCTCTGTGAGATAAAAGAGGATCTCCCATACCTCGATCACCGACGGGGCGCCCGCACCTTTACCTTCGTCACGCCAGTCGGCCGACACGGCACGCAGGTGCGAGAACTGTCCGCTCATAAAGAACCGCCACGCCTCGCGGTGGATCACCATGCCGTCGATGTCTTGGCCAACCCAGTCGCCGCCGCGCAGGAGTTCGTCGCGGCCGTAATTCGCGTAGGGAACGGGCCAGCCTCGCATCCGCACCGCAACTGAGGGGATGATCTCGTCGAGCTGCTCGTAAGGCACGCGATCGGCGACGAAGGTAGCCGGTCGGATCACGACATCCCAGTGGCCGCGCGACCGAACCTGGTCTGTGAGCTCACTCACGCCACGCCTCCCGAAGCTGAGACTCGAACTGCTCTTGATCGCGAACCGCGGCCTCTTGGCGAGCTGCCGCATTCGTGACGAGACGCACGCCGGCCCGCTCGGCCGCTTCGACGTAGGCCCGAAGGCGCTTCTCCGCGGCGAGATCGAGGATCTCCCGCATCTCTACCGAGGACGCCACCTCCGCTGTCTCAGGCAGCTTGCGCGATCGAGCGTACAGCGCTGCCTTGCGGAGGACCTCGGGGTATCCCTCCGCACATAGGTGGGGAATGTCGGCAAACTCGTGTACTTGGAGCACTACGACCGTGGCGCCGCTGGAAAGGGCGACGGGCGCGGCGTCGAAACGGACTGGTGGGTCGCAGTACGCGGCCAGACGCGCCGACACGTCGTCGTAGGCAAGCCATGACGCGCGCTCGTCCTCGTTGAGCCCGGGCAGCATCTCCTGGGGTGCCTTGTCGTCAATCCCGATCACGATCTGGCCCCCGTCGCGCAGGTTGCCCATACTGAGCGCTGCGCGCGCAACCTTCGCTAGAAATCGTTTGTCGTCGCTCTTACCGTGCCCCTTGAGCTCGAAGCCACGGCCCTCATAGCCCGTGCCTAGTGCGCTTTCGAGCTCCTCTGCCGTGAACATGGCAGTGAGGATATGGCAGCGCAGCGAGGTCTTCGGGCGCTGTCCGGCTAGTCGGTGGTCTCTTTTTCGGGCGGGGCGAGCTCCGTCTCCATGCGACGGATCGCCTCGTTCACCGCGGCTTCGGCGATGACGCGAACGCGGTCTCGCGTGGCGACGTCCAAGGCGCCTGGGTGCTCGAACGCTACGGGACTCCGCCACCGCAGTATCCGCCACTTCCGGAGGAGTGAAGCCGGACGCGCGGCGGCGTTTAGGCTGCCGGGATCAGGCTACGGAGCATCGCGGCCACTTCCTCGCGCTGCCCACTTGGGAGCGGGAGGTCTTTGACGCGGCTGCGAAGGATTTCGCCTTGCACGAGGCCGCCCGCGAGCGCCTCTCTGGCGTAATCCCAATCGCGTTCTCGTCCCGCCGCACACTTGGACAACACGAGGTCGTGCACCTCAAGGCACCAGGCGATTGCCGGCCGGACGGATCCAGGGCGAGGCGGAACCTCACGCCGCACGAGCCGGTCCTCCCAACCGGCGGGTGCCTTCGCGGTCTCAGGCCCCACGCCATGGGCGTAGTAGCCGAATGCCACATGGAATTGGGAGCCGTCGCCCAGGGCGCCGTCGATCTTGTCGGCGTCGGCCGGGTTTGCAAGCGCGTAGAGATCGGCCTCCATCGACTGCAGCAGCTCCTCGGGCGGGTCGTCGAGGGAGCCGAGGATTGCCTGGCTTCCGATCACGACGAACTCCTGTTGGCCCGTGACGTTTGCGGGGCTCCGAGTATGTGGTCGAACTCGTGCGCTCGCACGTCAGCCCAACTGCAGCGTGCGCCGCCGCTCTGGCTCGCTGAGCATGCCGGCAAACGGCGAGTTCTGGCGCAGATCGTCGCTGCCTTGGTCTTCGCTGACGAGCGCCCGGCGTATCTCGGGGATCGGACGGTCAAGTAGCTGCTCCCATTGCTCGGCGTAGCGGGGGTCGATACGTCCCTGCTCGCGCCAACGCAACAGTGTGTGACGCG